>CAMFTS010000100.1 GCA_945988915.1 uncultured Clostridia bacterium | reverse complement strand
CTGCAAGACCTGTAATTTCAACAGGTACTGACGGGCCTGCCTGTGTAAGCTCTTTACCGTTTTCATTTGTCATAACTCTGACTCTGCCGACTGCAGTGCCCGCAACTATTGTGTCGCCTGATTTAAGAGTACCGTTCTGAACAAGCACTGTTGCTACAGGACCTCTGCCTTTATCAAGCTTTGCTTCGATTACTATACCTTTTGCCGCACGGTTGGGATTCGCTTTAAGTTCAAGCATTTCGGCAACAAGATTGATTGCATCAAGCACTTTGTCTATGCCTTGGCGCATTTTAGCAGAAACAGGAATACAAATTATATCGCCGCCCCATTCTTCAGGAACAAGCTCATATTCTGTTAGCTGCTGCATAATTTTATCAGGGGAAGCACCGGGTTTATCCATTTTATTGATTGCAACGATTATAGAAACACCGGCTGCCTTTGCGTGGTTAATAGCTTCAACTGTCTGAGGCATAATTCCGTCATCGGCTGCAACAACCAAAACGGCAATATCTGTAGCCTTAGCACCTCTTGCACGCATTGAAGTGAATGCTGCGTGACCGGGGGTGTCAAGGAAAGTGATCTGCTTATCTCCCGTATCCACTCTGTAAGCACCGATGTGCTGTGTAATACCGCCTGCTTCTGTTGCAGTAACAGAGGTATTTCTGATAGCGTCAAGCAATGAGGTTTTACCGTGGTCAACGTGTCCCATAACAACAACAACGGGATCACGAAGCTGAAGATCTTCTTCAGCGTCTTCAGTGTCGTCAATAATTCTTTCTTCGATAGTAACAACAACTTCTTTTTCAACCTTTGCTCCAAGCTCGGTAGCTACAATTTCTGCCGTGTCGTAGTCAATTACTTCATTTACGGTTGCCATCATACCGAGTGAGAAGAGTTTTTTAATTACTTCGGCAGCCGTCATTTTAAGCAATAAAGCAAGATCGCCGACAGTGATTTCTTCAGGAACGGTAATCTTAATCTGCTTCTTTGCGCGTTCAGCCGCTATTCTCTTAAGTCTTTCAGCTTCGCTTTCGTGCTTGTGGCTTCTCATGCCCTGCTGTTTTCTGTACTGCTGTGACTTTTGTTTAAGCTTCTGCTTGCGAACTCCGTTGTCAACATGTCTGTCGTTTGCAGGAGCAATATTTTCATATCTTTCGTTATACTTTTCAAGATCAACAGAGCCTGCTCTTGTGTCAATGTGACGCATTTCACCCTTTGTTCTTGACTGCATAGGCTTGTTAGGATCTTTTTCTTTTTTGCTGTGCTGTTTATTTGAAACAGCCGTGTTTTCAGCCTTTTCTTCTGTTTTGTTAGGCTTTACTGAATTGTCAGCCGGCTTTTCAACAGGCTTTTCTTTCTTTGCCTTTTCAGGTTTTTCTTCTTTAACTGCCTGCATAGCAAAGTAAGCGTCAAAGCTGTCAACTGAATTCTCTCTTGTCAAGACCTCAAAAACAACATCCATTTCCTTGTCTTCAAGTGTTGCCTGAGATTTCTTTTCGCCCTCAAAATGCTTTGCCAACAAGTCTATAAGTACTTTACTTGAAACATCGAAGTTCTTAGCAACTTCGTTAAGTTTGTTCTTTTTTACTGCCATATAGTCATTCCTCCCGAGTTAATTCTGTAATTCGTTTTGCAAATCCTTCATCGTTCACCGTAAGAACGGCGATTGCTTTTGAACCGAGGCTTATTCCAAGCTCTTCAGTAGTATATGCCGAAAAAATAATATCTGCTTTAAAAGTGCGGCATATATGTGCCATTTCCTCTTTTAAACGCTGTGAAGCCGAGACGCTCACAAGACAAAGCTTCGCTTTTCCGCATTTCAAATCGGTGACGCTTGCGTCGTGACCTATTGAAATTTTCCCTGCTCTGCGTGCAATGCCTAAGAGGCTGAGAATTTTATCATTCATTCTCTGTCAGCTCCTTTTCCATAGAAGCGTAAATTTCTTCAGGAATCGAGCACTCAAACGCGCGTTCTATACGCTTTGCTTTTTTTGCTTTTTTAAGGCAGGAAACATCAGCGCAAATATAAGCACCTCTGCCGCTTTTTTTACCCGTCAGGTCAAGAAGAATTTCTCCGTCGGGACTTTTAACTACTCGTACAAGCTCCTGCTTAGGCTTTTGCTCACCGCATCCCAAACATTTGCGTAAAGGTATCTTTTTCTGCTTCATTTGTTTCAACTCCTTAAGTAAAGCTAAATTATAAATTAACCCTCATAAAAGCCGCTTTCGGGTTTGATATCGATTTTCCAACCTGTAAGATGAGCCGCAAGACGAGCGTTCTGACCCTTGTTGCCGATTGCAAGTGACAACTGATTGTCAGGAACAGTAACATGGCAAATCTTCTTGTCAGGATCTTCAACTTCAACTTCAAGAACATCGGCAGGAGCGAGAGCAGCTGCAATGAATTCTTCAGGCTTATCGCTGTAATTGATAATATCAATCTTTTCTCCGCCGAGAATGTCAACAATATTGCCGACTCTTGTGCCCTTAGGACCGATACAAGCACCGATAGCGTCAACATTTTCATCTTTTGAATGAACGGCAATCTTAGTTCTTGCACCTGCTTCGCGGGAAACTGAGTCGATAATTACCGTTCCGTCGTAAATTTCAGGAACTTCAAGCTCGAAAAGACGCTTAACGAGACCCGGATGCTTGCGTGAAATCATAGCCTTAGGTCCTTTGTCCGTTTCCTTAACATCAACAATGAATACCTTTATAAGCTGATCTTCTATGAGTACTTCATCAGGAACCTGCTCAGCCTTCGGAAGAATTGCTTCTGCTTTGCCGATTTCAAGAGTAGCATTACCGGTGACAGGATCAATTCTCTGAACCTTTGCGGTGACAAGTTCCTGATTCTTTGATTGGAACTCCTGAAGAATCTGACCTTTTTCAGCGTCACGGATTCCCTGACGGATAACATGCTTTGCCGTCTGAGCTGCAATTCTGCCGAAATCCTTTTTGCCGAGCTTAACTTTTACGATGTCGCCGAGCTTATATTTCTTTTTGATTTCCTGTGCTTCTTCGAGCGAAATTTCCATATCCGGATCTTCAACCTCTTCAACAACGGTACGGCAATAGTAAACGTTCATTTCATTCTTTTCGGGAACGATCTCGCAAGAAACTACATCTTTACCGTTATAGTCTTTTCTTACTGCTATAACAATTGCGTTCTGTATTTTTTCGTAAAGATATTCAGCAGGAATACCTTTTTCTTTTTCCATGAGTGCAACTGCTTCAAAAAATTCTTTATTCATTTTCGCCAAAACCTCCAAAATCATCAAGTTTAATCCAAGATGTATCTTTTTTATTAAATTCGAGAACCTCTCCGTTTGAAAGGGTTACCGAAACTTTACCGTTGTCATATGAAGTTAAAATGCCTTTGTATTCTCTCACGGAATTTATCGCATGAATAAAACGCACCATAACCTTTTCGCCGATATTTTTTTCAAAATGAAAATCCCTTACAAGATCGCGCTCAATTCCGGGAGACTGAACCTGCAAAGAATAGCTTTGCTCAATAGGATCTGCTTCATCGAGCGGTTGGTCGATAGCATGACTCATATTTACGCAGTCGTCAATATCTATCGGTCTGTCATCACGGTCGATGATTATTCTTAAATAATAGTTGGTGCCTTCCTTTAAAAAACGCACATCCCAAAGAATAAGTCCGAGAGCTTCCGCGATAGGCTCTGCAAGGTCCCAGACAACCGCGACGGTGTTTTTCTTTTTGTCTGCCATAATTCCTCCAAACAAAACACAAGAGAGCAGGTCGGAACCTACTCTCAAGCTTACCAATATTCTTACACTGCATATAATCTGTCTCTTATACACATCTGACGCTGCCGACGATACTCCTTG
>CAMFTS010000099.1 GCA_945988915.1 uncultured Clostridia bacterium | reverse complement strand
GTGATGCAGAATTTATCAAGAAATTGTTATTTATTACAGTAGATACATTTAATGCTCGTGTCGTTTTAACCTGCGACAGTAACGGTAAACTATCATAAATGTAAAGCATTTATTATATGAACTGAAATAATCTCTTTAGTATTACTTAATGCGATAGTGATGTAATATCCAACGCCTTTAGGAATACGGTGATTGGCTAATTTTATCTGACTTAATATGGCGAACGGGAGTTACTTTGACAACTCCCGTTATTTTTTTGCAAGGAGTGAGCGTATAGATTATAGGAAAACAGGGTTTCGATGGTCTTGAGGAACACATAAATAATACCGCAAAATTATTATATAACATACTAAATAGCACCGATATGCATATTGCACGTATCGGCACGGCGTTGTTACGCTTGCCTTTCCGTGCTTTTTTTGTGCCTTTTTATATCTTTTATAAAAAATTTTTGATTTTTACTTCGCTTTTTGCAAGGTACCGTACTTCTTATTTTATGAAAGGGTATTAAAAGGTGGACGTGCATGAAAAAGAAAACTTTTACTCTGCACGATATAACGGAAGATTTAGCATCAAGTGCAGATTCGTATTTAAGAACGGTAATTATCAATAAAAAGCGGCACTACATCAGGAAAATTACCAAGCTTACAAGACACGGGATTACTATGCTTGAACTTGAGAAAGTTGAAAGCAAGCTTTCCTATAACGAAAGTTATTTCAATAAGATTGGAACCACTTACTTTTTCATTAAGGGACAAATTATTCCAATCAAAATACCGGAAATTGCAGAGGCGTTAAACGAACTACCCGAAATACCTCTGCAGGTGCTGATGCAAACCGTTGTATTAAAGATACCGATAGAAGAAATAGCTTGCGAGCTAGGCGTTTCGAAAAGAACCATAAATCTTTATAAGCGTAATGCTATTGAGGAATTAAGAAAGAAGTTGAAGGATTATGAGGAATAGAAAAAAGAACAGAAAGATACCCGATCATATTATTTTAAACATTTTGAATAAAGCTGCAAGTGCAGAGGATGAAGTGCTTGATTATTACGAAGGTTACATAAGAGAGGTTGCCACCGAGCCGGTTTATTCGTCAGATGGAAGCCGTTCAGGATATTATTATTATGATGAAGATTTGGCACAGGAGCTTCGGCTTGCTTTGGCACAGGCACTTCCGGCCCTGCGGGAAACATTGATTAAAAATCATTTGGAAAATCGACCTGTAATTGTTGTGCTGGGACAGCTAACAGACTAATCATTGCAGATTATCTGCTGATTATAGAGCCTATCGGCTCGTTGCACCTTGACAAATATGCCACAGGCATCATGGTAATACACTGCATAACAATCCGATGAGCGACGAATAACGAAAATCCGCTGTTTGACAAGCAGACGGTTGCCACGATATCGGTATTAATGAGACATGCCGTATAAGCTAAAGCGGCGCTGCCTTTATTTGCAGTTATATCGTAATGTGTGATGATTCGATATAATGCGGGACCTGGTGCACCCGTTGCACGAAGTAGTCAACCGATGCAGTGTATCCCTCGGCGGATGGGACCGAAAAAATCCGTTTTTCACACAAATGAAAAAATATTTTTATAGCTTTTAAACCCAAAAAAATAAGCACTTTTAGCTTTTTATCCTCCCCAAAAAACAAAAACGAAATTTGACAAATATTTTTCTCTGATTATACTAAAGGCGAATCCAATATAAAGATTCAGTGGCTGTCTGTTTTGCGCCGCACCTTTGGTAATACAGAGATGGATTACGGAGGTGCTGTATGGATAATAAATACTCCAAAGATAAACAAAACAAGCATGAGCTTGAGCAAAGCCAGACCTATAAATGCGCTGACACGCTTATAAAAGTAGAACCTGTATTCAAGAAAAACGGTAAGCGAACACTTTTTCATTCATTAGGTCATATGGTAAACAAAGAAACTCAAGACTCATAACTTTCTTTTCGGCAGCCACAGTGCTTTTTTCGGTACTGTTTGTTTGACTGCGGGAAGGAGGAGCAATGAGAAAGTCAAATAATAACAATAAAAATAGCAGGGATAAAACAGCATTTATATATGTGCGTTTATCCCGAGACGATGAACTGGAGGGTGAAAGCTACAGTATAAGCAATCAAAAGAAGCTGCTGACGAAAGTTGCAAAGGATAAGGGATATACCAATACCGTAGTGTTCTGTGATGACGGTGTTTCTGGTGTGACAATGAACAGACCGGAATTTAACAAAATGATCGAACAGCTTAGTATTGGGAAGGCTGCCGCAGTATTCGTAAAAGACCTTTCCCGTTTGGGAAGAAACTATATTGAAGTGGGCAGGCTTACCGAAGAGTTTTTTCCTGAACATAATATCCGCCTGGTTTCGGTTTCGGATAACCTGGATACCGAAGAAGGCGACAGCGAACTGACGCCTATAAAGAATCTTTTTAATGAATGGTACTCCCGTGATATAAGCAAAAAACGCCGTATCAGCAATAAGATTAAGGGCGGTTCAGGGATACCGTTAAGCCCGCCGCCGTATGGCTACATTAAAGCTCCCGACAACTCACAGCGCTGGATAATTGATGAAGAAGCAGCGCTTGTGGTAAAACGGATTTTTGATATGTCGTACAGCGGTATGGGAACCTTTCAAATAGCAACTGCATTAACCGAGGAAAAAATCTTAACTCCCTGTGAATATGCAATAAGGAAAGGTATTAAAAAAGCGGGCGGAATGGTAGGAAAAACTAATCCTGATCCGTATCATTGGGGACAATCTACTGTCGTAAGAATTCTCAGTACCCAAGAATACTGCGGTGATGTAATTAATTTCAAAACATATTCCGTATCTTACAAAAACAAAAAAAGGCACGCAAACGATCCTGAGAACATATTAGTGTTCAGGGATGTCCACGAAGCCATTATCGACCGAACAATTTTTGAAACAATACAATTAAGGCGCGGCAAGACAAGAAAACGCCCTATGTCAAACGGGGAAAGGAATATGTTTTCAGGCTTGCTTGTGTGTTCGGATTGCGGTAGAAATTTACACTATCATTCGAATAATCAGAATATAGGCTTTTTCAACTGTCCCGGTTATAACCAAGGCAAATTAAAGGATTGCTTTAAAACTCACTATGTTAGAGTGGATTTTTTAGAGCAGGTGGTTTTGGCGGAAATCAGGCGGCTTACACGCTTTGCCTGTCAATATGAAGACGAATTCGTTAAAGTGGTCAGTGAATTATCCAAAGAAGCAATGCAGTCGCAGATTAACGCGTATCAAAGCGAAGTTAGGGCGCTTATGTCAAGGGATAAGGAACTCGATCGCATATTTGAGAGACTTTATGAGGATAATCTGTCAGGAAAAATTTCCGATGAAAGATTCCAAAGAATGTCGATCAGTTATGATAACGAACAAAAAGAGGTTCGCGAGAGGCTCACCCGAATTAATAATATACTTGACGAGCTTTCAGGCAAAGCATCATCAACCGAGAAATTTGTTGAGGCTGTAAGGAAATACACACGGGTCAAAAAATTGACCCCCCATATGGTAGCTGAGTTGATTGAGCATATTGAGGTTCATCATACAGAAAAAATAGACGGAGTAAAAACTCAGAAGCTTGTAATCTATTATAACTGTATCGGAGCGATTCAAATCCCTGATGATGTACCGATTCCTGAACCCGATATAACAATGAAAACAAGAAAAGGTGTGGAGGTTACATATTTGACTGCCACCGCACCTGAAACAGCAGCAGTTTAAGGAAAACATCTAAAAGGATTACTTTTTAGGAAGAGAAGTAATTGTATCGGAAACGAGAATGTGAAAATAAAAAAACAGAGTGTTCTTACAAAACCTCTCGGTTACTATAAGAACACTCTGTATGGTC
>CAMFTS010000098.1 GCA_945988915.1 uncultured Clostridia bacterium | reverse complement strand
GAACAGGAAAAATATATTAACAGTTGGAATGTGTAACGGAGATGCAATTATAAAATGATGGTATTACTCGGTGCGCTGGTGAATGCAGTAGCAACAGCAGCGGGCGGCTTCGTGGGACTTTTCCTGAAAAAAGGTATTCCGGACAGAATTAAAAACGGCTTAACTACCGCTATGGGATTATGCGTTATGATAATAGGCGTTCAGGGCGCGCTCAAAACAGAGAATTTTCTTATAATGATTATTTCGATTTGCATAGGTGTTGTTATCGGCGAATGGATAGACATTGACGGGAAAATGAATAAATTCGGCAATTTTCTTCAAAACAAGCTGTCGAAAAATCAGGATTCAACCTTTGGCGAGGGCTTTGCAACAAGCACTTTGTTTATTTGTACGGGTGCTATGGCAATAGTCGGTGCTATTGAGGCGGGTATGAAGGGCGATTTCACTACTTATTATGCGAAAGCAATTCTTGACTGCCTGAGTGTTATGATTTTCACAACGACACTCGGCGCAGGCTGTATTCTTTCGGCTCCGGCACTGTTTTTATACCAGGGCGGACTTACTCTTGCGGCAAAATATGTATCCTTTTTACTTACAGACCAAATGATTAATGAAATGTCAGCGGTCGGCTCGCTTATTATTATTGCCATCGGCCTGAATATGCTGAAAATCACAAAGATAAAAATCGGTAACTTCGTTTTGGCAACATTTATTCCGATTATTCTTTGTTTGTTTATGTAAAACAGTTATAACAAAAATTAAAGCAGGTAATCACCGTGATTACCTGCTAACTTTTTTGCTGTATAAATTATTTGTCTTCAAAGAATGTTTTAAATGCTCTGTAAGCCATATAGAGGTCAAGCTTTGAGATTACCTCAAACGGAGCGTGCATTGAAAGCACCGGAACGCCGAGGTCAACAACATCAATGTCGAGAGCGGCAAGATACATTGCAACTGTTCCGCCGCCGCCTGCATCAACCTTGCCGAGCTCGCCTGTCTGCCAAACAATCTTGTTGTCGTCAAGCATCTTGCGGATTTTTCCCATATATTCTGCCGAAGCATCACTCGTACCGCTTTTGCCTCTTGCACCTGTGTATTTTGTAATAACAACGCCCTTGTTAGCGAAAGAAGCATTCCTTCTTTCCGAAACATCGGGGAATGTCGGGTCAAATGCAGCGTTAACATCTGCTGAAAGGCACTGTGTATTTGAAAGAACGGTATGATAGTTGATACCCTGTGTCCAGGCAAGATCAGCAACAAAATATTTGAAATATGAAGAATTAAGACCGGTGTTACCGTCCGAACCGATTTCTTCTTTGTCGGTAAGAATTGTAATTGCCGTGTATTCGGGATTCTTAATATCAAAAATTGCTTCTGCTGCGGGATATGCGCAAACTCTGTCGTCGTGACCGTAAGCACCTATCATACTGCGGTCAAATCCGATATCGGTTGCCTTGAAAGCAGGAACAGCTTCAAGCTCTGCAGAAAGGAAATCAGCCTCTGTAACGCCGTATTTTTGATTGAGAATATTTAAAACATTAAGCTTAACCTTTTCACTTGCCTCATCATCTTTGAAAGGACGGGAGCCGATAAGAATATTAAGCTCTTCACCTTTTATTCCGTCACCGAGCGTACGCTTTGCCTGTTCATATCCGAGATGAGGAAGCAAATCGGTAACAACAAACTGCGGGTCGTTTTCGTCTTCGCCGATATTGATTTCAACGCTTGTACCGTCTTTTTTAACAATAACACCATGGAGAGAAAGCGGAATAGCTGTCCACTGATATTTCTTGATGCCGCCGTAGTAATGTGTTTTAAAGAGAGCTAAATCGCTGTCCTCGTAAAGCGGATTCGGCTTTAGGTCAAGACGGGGAGAATCGATATGAGCGGCAGAAAGGCGAGTACCCTCTTTCAGACTTTTTTTGCCGATAACAGCAAGGATAATAGACTTACCTCTGTTATTAACATAAACCTTGTCGCCTGCCTTGTATTTCTTTTCTCTGTCAAATACTTTGAAGCCGTTTTTAATTGCTTTTGCTTCAACATATTTTACAGCTTCTCTTTCTGTCTTTGAACAGTCAAGGAATTTCTTGTATTCTTCACAGAATTTGTCAGCTTTTTTAATTTCAGCATCTGAAATCATTTCTGCAGCATGCTTTGGGTCATAGAAGAGCTTCTCTTTAAGAGCCTGACCCTTTGATTTTTCTTTGCTCATTTTATTATCTCCTTTTCATAAATATTGTTATATACATGCATAGCATTGGTTACTTTGTAAACATAATGCGAGGTCGTTTTTGACGGAATATTTTTCAGCGTTATGCCGTCAGCTGAATATTCGGGATTTCCAAGCCAGGTACTGACTTGATTCATTCCTGCATGATAAGCGGCAACAGCCGTTTCGGTATCACCGAATTTTTCAAGTAAAATAGAATAGAAAACAGCACAGTATTTTATTGAAATTTCAGGCCTTTTCAAATCTTCAAATTCATATTCTTCACCCGTTTTTGTTTTAAGCCATTCGAATGTGTCAGGCGTAATTTGAGTTAGTCCCAAAGCACCGGCACTTGATTCTGCATTTGGATTAAAACTGCTTTCAACTTTAACGGTTGCAAATAACAAATCACTCGGAACATTATATTCTTTGCTGTATTTACTGATATAGTTTTGGTATTTTAACGGGTGAGTATTCTTTTCCGCAAATTTTATGACATACGGAGTGAAAGCAAGAACAAGAACAATTATAGCAAACAAAATTGTAAGAACTTTCCTGCCCCTGTTTTTTCTGCGCATTTTTTTGTGCTTACTCATATTTTAAAAATCCTTTTGATTTCATCATCAATATTATATGGCGGATAATTTCTTAAAACAAAGTCGGCGTTTTCTTTGAAAAACTTTTCATCCTTTTGCGCATTGATTCTCAGCAAAGCATCTGCCTCGGATATATTATCACGCTTTACTATTCTTTTCAAGCGAATATCGTTCGGAGCAACGATTGCGACTGTAAAATCACAAATTTCATTTGCCCCGCTTTCAAAAAGACCGATTGCGTCTATCAGTATTCCGCTATAATTTTCAGTTTCTTTTGATTTAATAATGCGATTGATTTCTCCAATTACCGAAGGATGTGTAATCTTGCTTAAAAGCTCGGTGTTTTGCGGAGAAGAAAATGCCTTTTTGGCCAGCACTTTTTTGTTGAGCATGCCGTCGGGAAACAGTATATCATCACCGAAAGCATTTTTTAAGGATTGCAACAGGGGTGAGCCTGCCGACAAAAGCGACCAATATACCTTGTCAGCGTCAATGTGAAAATATCCGTTTTTTTCAAGGGTTTTGCAAACCGTTGATTTGCCGGCACCCGTTTGACCTGTTAAACCGATTATTTTCATTTTGAATCTCCGTCATAGCTCAATTATACTAAATCCTGCAGAGCGGATAAGTCTGTTGTAAACCGCTAAACCGATTCCCGAAATTTCGGGACATCGGGCATAAACTGTTTTTGCACCCTTTTCGTCAAGCTCACGCAAGGCGTCAAAAATTCTGTTTGCCTCGGAAAGTCCGTCATCTTCTTTACCGTATGTAACATATTTTTCAAAATATTTTTCTTCACCCTCAAAGCAAAGCACAAAGCAGTCTTTTCCATTTACATATTCGCGAAAAGCGTCAAGGCTGCTTTTAATAATTGTTATGTTTGCTTTTGGTGCGTAATGTTTATATTTCATTCCCGGCGAGGCGGCTTGCTCACCGTCTTTTAAATCATTTAAAACAGCGTCCGCAACCTCAATTTTGCCGATAAGCTCTGTCATTTCTTCAAGCGTAACTCCACCCGGTCTTAAAAGGGTAGGTGTTTCGGTTGCAAAGGTAATTACTGTTGATTCAACGCCTATTTCACAGTT
>CAMFTS010000097.1 GCA_945988915.1 uncultured Clostridia bacterium | reverse complement strand
TTCGTGCCGGCTCTTTTATGTAAATTGATTAGTCAGCGTTAGGAGCACCTACCGGACAAGCATCTGCACAAGCACCGCATTCGATGCATGTATCAGCGTCAATTTCATATTTGCCGTCGCCTTCTGAAATAGCGCTAACCGGGCATTCTGCTTCGCAAGAACCACAGCTGATGCAATCATCATTGATTTTATATGCCATCTCTAACAAACCTCCTTGTTTATTGTTGCTTTCATTGTAACACATATTTATAAAATATCAAGTGTTTTTTTATGGATTTATTCAATACCCTTTAAAGCTTCTATTTCAGCTTTGTCAAGTTTGATTTGAGCATCCTTAATAAGCTTGACATCGTGTCTTTCAAATACCACGGGTGCAGCGTCGGGTCTTTTGTCAAGTCTGATTTTAAGCAAACCTGTTATGAGATTGTTATCAATAACCGTTCCTCTGCCCTCTGCCGTTTCAACAATTGCTCCGACTTTCGGAGTATGTCTTAAAAGATGCTCATAAGTGTCCTGCTCGTATTTCAGACAGCACATAAGTCTGCCGCAGGTGCCGCTGATTTTAACCGGATTAAGCGAAAGTCCCTGCTCCTTTGCCATTTTTATTGAAACGGGCTGAAACTCGCCTAAAAAAGTATGACAACAGAAAGGTCTTCCGCACATACCGAAGCCGCCGAGCATTTTTGATTCGTCGCGGACACCGATTTGACGGAGCTCTATTCTTGTCTTGAAAACAGAGGCAAGGTCTTTTACAAGTTCTCTAAAATCCACTCTTCCGTCTGCCGTAAAGTAGAAAAGGATTTTATTATTGTCAAAGGTATATTCGACATCAACGAGCTTCATTTCAAGTCCGTGATTTGCAATTTTTTCTTCGCAAATCGCATAAGCTTTCTTTTCTTTGACTTTATTCTCCTCAACTATTTTTAAATCCTGCTCGGTAGCGGCTCTTATTACAGGCTTGAGCGGACTGACAATCTCTTCCTCTGATACTTTTCTGTTTTCGATGGTGACTTCACCGCATTCTACGCCTCTTGCGGTTTCAACGATAACTCTGTCACCTTTGTTGAATGTAAGGCCGTTAGGACTGAAGTAATAAACTTTGCCGACTTCCTTAAATCTTATACCTACTATTTCTAACATATCGTTCTCCTTTATTTTCCTGCAGCTTTACGAAGCTCGACACACATAGCAGTTACCAACAAATTATAGTTCGCATTCTGCTTGAATCTAAGCTGTAGATCATCTGTGGTGTTAATTAGGGAATATATTTTATTCACTGATAATTTATTACAAAGAATATCAACTGCTTCATAATATGAAGAATTGTTTTTCTGTGTTTGCTTATATTTAAGAGTGTCAAGGAAAATTACTTTCAGACACTCCGCCGTTTCTTCAAATAAGTCTTTTTTAGCTTGAAGTACGGATAAAGCTTCAAGCGTTTTTAACTCATCACTTTCACAAATTGAAAGCGCAATACCGGTTGCAAGCTCTAAACATTCCCGAGATATTTCCCTGTCGCCGTCTTTGAGACTGATAACGGTTGATCTTGAAAGTATAGTGTCAAGCATTGCATTTCTTGACTCGCTTGTCATTATAAAAAAGTCGAAGTGAGGAGGCTCTTCAAGTATTTTCAAAAGAGCATTTTCACTCGCGTCATTCATATTTTGCGCTTCTTTTAAAATATAGACTTTTTTGTCACCGTCGTTCGGAATGACAAAAGCGTCCTGTCTGATTTCACGGCTTAACTCAACTTTAAATGTAGCGTTAACTTTTTCTTCACCGTATTCTTTTATGTCGGGATTGCTTTGTGCATTGCATTTTATACATGCCTTACAAACACCGCACGGCTTTTCGGAAATAGAAGTACAAACTATCATATTTGCCAAGAAGCGGGCAAAGCTGAGCCTTGTACTCAGCGTTCCGCCTTCGACCAAAATGGTATGCGGAAAAGCATTATTCTTTTGATATGAAAGCAAAACCTCGCGTTCTACTCTGTTTAGATTAAAATTTTCTAAAGTCATGGTTATTGCCTTTCTAATCAAAGCTGTGACAAAGCAATCATAAATGGCATAGTGATTATTGAAATGAAACTTACTATGGCTATTGTCTGAGATGCCGTTTCGTTATCTCTTCCGTATTTGGTAGAGAACATTACTGTATTATTTGCTGTCGGAGCCGAAGCCGAAATAGTCAGCGCCGTGAGCAATGTACCGGTAATACCGATAAGCTTGTAAATAAGCATACAAACAGCAGGTACAATAATCAGCTTCAACAGGGCAACAACATATGCTTGCTTACGCACAAACATCTTTTTTAAGTCAGTTTGAGAAAGATATGTGCCGAACATTACCATAGCGAGAGGAGTGTTTAAGCTTGCAATATGTATAATAGGCTGCATAATTATTTTAGGCAAACTTATCTGAAAAATGAAAAGAGGTAATCCGATTGCAACTGAAATAACTCCCGGATTTATTATTAGCGATTTTAACTCAAAGCCTGACTTTCCGTTTTCTTTCTTTTTCATAAGACCTATGCCGTGTGTAAATGCAAAAATATTAAACGGGATAAGCACACCTGAACAGAAGAAAACACCTTCTTCACCGAGAACGGCGGCAGCGAGAGGAAGAACCATATAGCCGACATTTCCGTAAACACTGCCGAATTTATATATCACCAAGGAGTCCTCTTTACCGTGTTTGAAAAAAGGAGCGGAAATTAAGATAGCAACTACATGAATAACAGTTCCGCCTAAAAACGACATTAAAAGATGATTGAAGTTTTCCTTGTTAAACTCCATAGCCGTAAAGGATTGAATAATTACGGCGGGAGTAACAATCTGAAAAAGCAAATCATTTGTAAGCCGAGCCGCTTTTTCCGTGTAAAGCTTCGTCTTATCACAAATAAAGCCAACGGCAACAATTATATAAAGTATAGCAACCTGTTGTGCTGCAATCGCTACATTGTGTAAAAACATAAGCTGCCACCTAAAAATCAGTTATCAAGAAAATCGTCATCAATTACATTTTCGGGCTCATCATATGCGTCAGGAAGCAAGTCATCTTCTGAAGCATCCCTGCCTGTTTTTGAACAAGCGTTTATATAACATATTGTGAAAATGCCGTAGAACAAATCTGCAGGAATGAAATCAAAATTCTCTGCAAGCAATTCCGATTTGCCGCAAACAGTAACTGCAAGTCTTGTTACACCTAAGAGAAGTGCTATAAAGCCTGAAACCATGCCGTATTTCATAGCTTTTCTCATTTCATTTTTTTGGCAAATCTGTGAGGATATTCTTGCAAATGACATAAAGAAGAGCATCATAAATGCAAGCATTGCAAGTTCAAGTATAAGATCCGCAACCATTGAGAAGCTGATTTTTGTCATGAATCTGCGAACCATTCTGAACATTGACCAGAAAAGCGGCATAATTGCAAGGAGCTTGTAATCGTAATAAGTTGTCTTTCCGTCTGAATATGAAAGAGTAAAAAGAATAAAGTAAATACAAGCAAGAAGACCGCAAACGGCTTCAAGTGCAACTGCAAGCATACCGTTTGAGAAAAGGTATGCTACAATGCCTGTCGCGGAAGCATATGAAAAGAATGATTTTATGAAAATACTTGCGCTTACGGCAACATCATAAGCAATTCCCAATGCAAAAAGACCGGCGCTTAAAGCAAGAGCTTTCGACTTTCCTCTTACTGATTTTGAAGCCGTAACCTTATCTGTCATTGAAACAAGCGCCAATAACACTGCGGCGAAAATTACCAAAAGACCGTAAAATACATATACGCTTGCGTTAATATGTGTGAAAAATCCGCTTTTATTCTCTTCGGTAATAAAGAAAAGCTGATAAAGCCTTATAGGTATTAAAAGTGCAAGACCTGTGCCAAACACAATAAATATATTTTTAAAATCAATTGATTTTTTGTTTCCCATCGTATTTAACCTCTTTCTCTATCTTTCTTCGTTCGGAATATATTCATTCGAAACAATGTGATTTTCAATTCTGTCCGATATCGGGACAAATGTTCTTGGCAAAGAAACATTTTTATATGCAGGACGCATAATCTTGCCGCCTGACAAGAGCTCTTCAATTCTGTGAGCCGACCAACCCGCAATTCTTGCAGACATAAACAACGGAGTGAAAAGCTCTTCCGGAATATTAAGCATTGAGTAAATCAGT
>CAMFTS010000096.1 GCA_945988915.1 uncultured Clostridia bacterium | reverse complement strand
TCTAACATAAGCAAACCACCTTGTTGTTATTTTATATACTGACAGATATTGTAACATACAATTTATTATTTGTCATTAAAAATTTTAACTTAAATAATTGATAATATCCGCATACTATGGTATTATTACTATATTATGGAGTTTTATGGGGTGACAAGATTGAAAAATGTACTTGTAATGTTCGGCGGTGCTTCAAGCGAACACTTTGTTTCATGTATTTCTGCATCTTATGTGCTTGATAACATTCCCAAAGACAAATACAATGTTTACAGCATCGGTATTACTCTTGACGGCAAGTGGTATCTCTTTGAGGGCGATACAAGGGATTTGCCGAATGACAAATGGCTTGAAAGCGGAAAAATCACAAAAGCAGTACTTTCTCCTGACAGAGAAGACAGCGGTTTGTTGGTCTTCAGAGAAACAGGAGTTGAAAAAATCAGAATTGATGCGGTTTTCCCCGTTCTTCACGGTAAAAACGGAGAAGACGGCACAATGCAAGGCTTACTTGAAATTTCCGGTATTCCTTATGTCGGATGTGATCATCTTTCATCGGCTTGCTGTATGGACAAAGCAGTAACCAACACACTTGCAGACTGTGCAAATATTGCTCAGGCAAAGTGGCTTTCCATAATTGAAGAGGACTACAAAAAAGAAAAGGACGGCTTCATCAGCAAAGCAGAAGAGTATCTTCATTTTCCGATTTTTGTGAAGCCTGCAAATGCAGGTTCATCGGTCGGAGTTACAAAAGCAAATGACAAGGCTTCGCTTGAAAAAGCTATGGAAATCGCATTTAAAGAAGACAGAAAGGTCGTTCTTGAGGAATTCATTGACGGCTATGAGGTTGAATGTGCGGTTTTAGGCAACAGTGACCCCGAACCAATGGTAGTAGGTCAGATAAAACCTGCTAATGAATTCTACGATTACGAAGCAAAATACGAAAACGGCAACAGTGAGCTATACATACCTGCTCATATTCCGGAAGACAAGCAGAACGAGGTGCGAAAAGCAGCGGTAAAAGCATATAAAGCACTTGGCTGTTCAGGTCTTTCCAGAGTTGATTTCTTTGTTACAAAAGAAGACTCAAGAGTAATGTTCAACGAAATCAATACAATTCCGGGATTCACTTCAATCAGTATGTATCCTAAGCTCTGCGAGAAAAGCGGAATTCCTTACTCGGAATTGATTGACAGACTTTTCGTGCTTGCACGGGAGCGAAAAAACAAATGATTAAAAAAAATGCGGTTATAAATATAAAAGGAACACAAACCATTGACGGTGAAGATAACATTACGGAAATAGATGTTGTCGGAACCA
Source organism: uncultured Clostridia bacterium (assembly GCA_945988915.1). Lineage (GTDB taxonomy): Bacteria > Bacillota > Clostridia > Oscillospirales > Acutalibacteraceae > Fimenecus. The sequence continues at coordinate 2,931 of CAMFTS010000096.1, read as the reverse complement.
TCGAAGAAACAAATAAAGGTTATATACTCGAATATGCCGACTACGAGGCCGGCTCAAGCGGAAAAACCATAATTTCAGTCGGAAATAACGGTACGGTACTTATGGCAAAAGTCGGAGGAGAATTCACAACTGAAATGCTCTTTGAAAGAGGCACTCGGCAAAACTGTGAATACTCAACCCCCTACGGATTTATGACAGTAGGTATTTATACCAACGAAATTAAAGTTAATCTTTGTTCAATCGGCGGCAGCGTATTACTCGACTATAACATTGACTTTAATTCAGGTTCGGTTGCAAGAAATGTGCTTGATATTACAGTTAATTCTACGGACAGATAAAACAGATAAGGAGAATAAAAATGTCTTGTTTGGTAAAAAAGACAGAAGAAGATTTAAAAGCTCTCGTAACGGAAGCAATAGGTAAGGCTATTGCCGACGGCAAGCTTCCTGCAGAGCCTATGCCGGCATTTATTGTAGAAATTCCCCAGGACAGACAAAACGGCGATTATTCTACAAATGCAGCGTTTATGGGTGCAAGAGCATTCCGTCAGGCACCGAGAAAAATTGCCGATACCATTGTTGAATATATCGACCTTACAGGTTCTTATTTTTCTGAGGTTTCTGTTGCAGGAGCAGGCTTTATAAACTTCAGACTTTCACAGAGCTTTTATGCAGATATTCTTCTTGATATAAACAAGCTCGGTGAAAACTACGGAAAGAGTAATTTCGGCAAAGGCAAAAAGTACAATGTTGAATTTGTTTCGGCAAATCCAACCGGTCCTATGCATATGGGTAATGCCCGAGGCGGAGCTTTAGGTGATTGCCTTGCAAGTGTTCTTTCAATGGCAGGCTATGAGGTTGAAAGAGAATTTTATATCAATGACGCAGGTAACCAGATTGAGAAATTCGGTCTTTCGCTTGATATTCGTTATCAACAGTTAATTCTCGGTGAAGATGCTGTTGAGCTTCCCGAAGACAGCTATCACGGTGAAGATATTATTGAAAGAGCAAAGCAATTCAGAGAGAAATTCGGTGACGATTACATCAACAAATCAACCGAAGAACGCAGAAAAGCGCTTGTTGAGTTTGCTCTTCCGCTTAACATTGAAAAGATGCATGAAAATATGGAAAAATACCGTATCAATTATGATACCTGGTTTAAGGAAAGCACTCTTCACAACAGCGGTGATGTTAAAGAATGTATTGAATATCTTACAAACAAGGGTCTTACTTATGAAAAAGACGGCGCTTTGTGGTATAAGAATATTGAAGTTCAGACTGAAATGCTCAAGGAACAGGGCAAATCACAGGAAGATATTGATAAGTTAGAACTGAAAGACGATGTTCTCATCAGACAGAACGGCAATCCGACATATTTTGCGGCGGATATAGCATATCACCGCAACAAGCTTGTCACAAGAGGTTTCGATAAGGCTATCGATGTATGGGGTGCTGACCATCACGGTCATGTTGCAAGAATGAAGGGCGTTCTCCGTGCTCTTGATTTAGACGAATCAAGACTTGATGTTGTACTTATGCAACTTGTTAATCTGACAAAGAACGGTGAAATCGTCAGAATGTCAAAGCGTACAGGTAAGGCAATTACTCTTACGGACTTGCTTGAAGAAATTCCTGTTGACGCAGTCAGATTTTTATTCAATATGCGTGAACCCGGTTCGACTATGGAATTTGACCTTGACCTTGCCGTTGAGCAGTCATCACAGAATCCCGTATATTATTGTCAGTATGCCAACGCAAGAATTTGCAGTATTCTTCGCAAGCTTGAAGAGGAAGGCACGGTAATCAGAGATTGCACAAAGCAGGAGCTTGAATTACTTGCCGAGCCGGAAGAAAAAGAATTGATCAGACACCTTGCAGGGCTTACCGATGAAATTATACTTTCGGCAAAGAATTATGACCCGGCAAAAATTACAAGATATGCAATAACTCTCGCTACTCTTTTCCACAAGTATTACAATGCTTGCAGAATCGGTGTTGAAGAGGAATCACTCAAGCAGGCAAGAGTTTATCTGTGTAAATGTGTTCGAAGCGTAATGGTAAACATTTTAAAATCTTTCAGCATCGAAACACCGGATAAAATGTAAATTTAAAACAATACAATATGAGAAAAGCGGATAACATTGAGTTATCCGCTTTTCTTATAGCACAGAGTGCCTTTTTCATTTAATCAGTATTCAATTTTCGGTTCAAATACAGGCATATACTGAATTTTAAACAAATTCATTTTATGCTTTCGGTCAATCAATTCTTTGTGTTCCTTATTCTCAATTATGCCTGTGCGAATATACTTATCAAGCTCTGCATATGTAAATCCGAGATTATCCTCGTCTGTCTTTCCGCAAAGTCCGTCTATCGGAACTTTATCAACAAGGACATCGGGAAGCCCCAAAAGTCTGCCGATTTCTTTCATTTCCTGAACCGTTATATTTGCGCAAGGACTGAAATCACCTGCCGCATCACCGTAACGGGTTGAATATCCGACCCAATCCTCTGACATATTACAGGTATTTGCAACCCGCCCGTTATGACTTTGTGCAACGGCATAAAGAGTAGTCATTCTGACTCTTGGCGGAATGTTAGTAACTGACTGTGTTGAAAGCTCAAAAGGCATACTGTTTTTTACGCCGTCAACAGCATCCTTTATATTTATAATATAATGCTTAATTCCGAGATGGTCAACGAGCAGCTTTGCCATATCAATATCGTGCTGAACACCGCAAGGCATTAAAACGCCGATTACCCTCTCCTTTCCGAGAGCTTCAACGCAAAGCGCCGCTACAATGGAGCTATCCTTACCGCCCGAAATACCAACGATTGCATTACAGCCTTTACCGTTCTCTTCGAAGAAATTTCTTATCCATTCAACACATTCATTTTTAACCTTTAATGCATCAAACATTTTACCGCCTCC
>CAMFTS010000095.1 GCA_945988915.1 uncultured Clostridia bacterium | reverse complement strand
AATGTTTTTTATTCTGTCAATTGCATTCGCAATTTTATTGAGGATAATTGTCCATGCTTTGTGTAAGGGATTATTGCAATTTGAGCTTTTAGCTACACTTGATAAGGCAATAGGCGGAATTATCGGTATTGCAGAAGGCGTAGTTGTAGTATTTCTGCTTTGCTGTCTTCTTTCCTATCTGAAGCCTAAGTTTGAAAATCCGAAGATTATTGAGGCTGTAAACGATTCTTCAATCGTTTCAATGGCAGAAAACTTTGATCCTATGGATACAATTACGACTGCCGCATTTTATGCTCAGCAATTAAATTAAATTGAAGGTGTTTTTATGGAAGAAAAAGTAAGCTTAAAAGATAATTTACATACGATTTTTGACGGTTGTATGACAATTCCGAATTTATTGTCCGTTATCAGAATTTGTTTGATTCCCGTACTTGCAGTGCTTTATTTAAAAGGCTACATTTGGTGGTCGGTATTAATTCTTGTAATTTCAGGTCTTTCAGACTTCTTTGACGGCAAAATTGCAAGAAAATTCAACCAGATTTCAAATCTCGGTAAAATGCTTGACCCCATCGCAGATAAATTAACGATTTTTGCGCTCGCTATTGTTCTTTTTATTAAATTTAAGAACGCACAAAGTGAATCAATGCAAGCATTTGCTTGGGTATTTTTACTCTTTATTGCAAAAGATATAATTATGCTTCTTGGCGGCGCTCTGATTATTGCACTTGGTGCGCGTCCTGTACCTGCGGCAATTTACGGAAAAGTAGCAACATTTATGTTTTATGCTGTTATGATTCTTATAATTGCTTTCGGTCCTGAGGTTGGCGCAATAAGCAGCGTTAATGCTGCATATACTTTACCTGAAATAGCTGTATATATTCTTGTTATAATTGCACTTGTTCTCACTTTTGTAGCATTCTTCAGTTATATTCCGGGAGCAGCAAAACAGATTTTAGGTAAAAACAAAGAAGAAAACAAAAAATAAACTATTTAGCGAGGATTTTTAGCAAATGAATAATATGCTTTGCAGCAGATGCCACAAAAACCCTGCAGTGTTCTTTATTTCGAAGGTTGACGGTGACAAAACTACAAACGAAGGGCTTTGCATACAGTGTGCTATGGAACTTAACATTGGTCCAATAAAACAGATAATGGAAAGTATGGGCATTTCTGAGGATGAAATGGAAGAAGTGTCTGAACAGATGAAGCAAATAATGGAAAACGAGGGTGAAGACGGGTTCCAGCCCGGCGGAGCAATGCCGCTTTCTTTCTTGCAGGGAATGTTCGGTAACAAACCTGAAAGCACTTCCGATAACGAAGTAGCTGAGGATACCGACAAAAAATCAGACAAAAAAGGCAAAAAAAAGAAAAACGGCGATAAAAATAAAAAGAGAAAATATCTCGGCCTTTACTGTACGGATTTAACTCAGAGAGCAAGAGAAGGTCAGCTCGATAATATTATCGGAAGAGAAAAAGAAATTGCGCGTGCTGAACAGATTCTTTGCCGCAGAACAAAGAATAACCCTTGTCTTATCGGTGAACCCGGCGTAGGTAAAACTGCTATTGCCGAGGGCCTTGCAATAAAGATTGCAAACGGCGATGTACCTGCAAAACTTGCAAACAAGGAAATTCATCTTCTTGATCTGACAGCTCTTGTTGCGGGAACGCAGTTCAGAGGTCAGTTTGAATCAAGAATTAAAGGACTTATTGAAGAGGTTAAGTCCGAGGGTAATATAATCTTATTTATTGATGAAGTTCATAACCTCGTCGGTACGGGTGATGCAGAAGGTACAATGAATGCGGCAAATATATTAAAACCTGCTCTTTCACGAGGTGAAATTCAGGTAATAGGTGCGACTACATTTAATGAGTACCGTAAGAATATCGAAAAAGATGCCGCACTTGAAAGACGATTCCAGCCCGTTAAGGTTGAAGAACCGTCAATAGCCGATACTTACAAAATGCTTTTGGGAATTAAAAAGTACTATGAAGATTTCCACAAAGTGCAAATCGCCGATAACCTTGTGTTTAAGGCAGTAACACTTTCTGAAAGATATATTACTGACAGATTTTTACCGGACAAAGCAATCGATTTACTTGACGAGGCTTGCACTTGTGCAAACTTGCGTAATAAATCAATCAGTGAATACGAAATGTTGCTTGACGATATTTCTTCTTTAAAAGAAGAGGAAGAAGAGCTTTCTTCCGATGCAACAGAGGAAATTGATTATGAGCGTCTTGCTCAAATCAGAGCTGAATTGCTTAATGCAGAAAACAGACTTCCTGATATTAAAGAAAAGGCAAGTGATAATAATGTTCTTGAATCCGATCTTGCAACTGTTATTAACCTTTGGACAGGAATTCCCGCCTCAAAGGTAGTAGAGGGCGATTTAAAGCGTCTTGCAGGCCTTGAATCAAGACTTAAAGAGCACTTGATAGGGCAGGATGAAGCAGTTGATTTGGTTTCTGCCGCAATAAAGCGCAGCAGAGTTCAGCTTTCGCTTCAGAAGCGTCCTGCGTCATTTATCTTTGTCGGACCTACGGGCGTAGGTAAAACGGAATTGGTAAAACAGCTTTCAATGGAATTGTTTGATACCCCCGAAACAATGATTCGCTTTGATATGTCAGAGTTTATGGAAAAGCATTCGGTTTCGCGTCTTATCGGTTCTCCTCCCGGATATGTCGGATACGATGAAGCCGGTCAGCTGACTGAAAAAGTCAGAAGAAAGCCCTATTCAATAATTCTGTTTGATGAAATTGAAAAAGCTCATCCTGATGTAATGAATATTCTTTTACAAATTCTTGATGAAGGCAAAACTAATGATGCACACGGCAGAAGTGTAAACTTTGCAAATACCGTAATCATTATGACTTCAAACGCAGGCAGCGACAGAAAGGTTAATGCTATGGGCTTCGGAAAGGATAAAGCTGAAGTCAAGAAAGATGCAGCTGTTAAAGCACTTAATGAATTCCTGCGTCCTGAATTTATCGGAAGAGTTGACGAAATCGTTGTATTTAATGAATTAACTCAGGAAGACTATGAAAAGATAGCAGCGTTAATGCTTGACGAACTGGGAGAATCGCTTAAAGACAGAGGAATTCAGCTTGAATATTCCGATGAGGTTACAAAAACTCTTGTATCTAAAATGAGCGGTGATGTGAGAGGCGCAAGAGATTTAAGAAATGTAATAAGAAGAAATGTTGAAGACAAGATTTCTTCCTATATTGTAGATAATTGCGATTCTGTAATTATAAAGGTAATTCTTACCGTAAAAGAAAATGAAATAATACTCGAGGTAAATTAATAATAATGGAAAACACAACAACAAATAAAAGCAAAGTATTTGATATGGTATTAATAGCAATGTTTGCAGTGCTTATTGCTATTTGTTCATGGACATCTATTCCGTCAACAATCCCTTTTACGCTTCAGACATTCGGCGTGTTTTGTGCAGTAGGTCTTTTAGGAGGTAAAAGAGGTACACTTTCAGTCTTAATATATATATTGCTCGGAGCAGTAGGGCTTCCTGTGTTTGCCGGATTTAAAGGCGGCATAGGCGCCTTGTTGGGGCCCACAGGAGGATACATAGCAGGATTCCTTTTTACAGCTTTAGTTATGTGGATATTCACACATTTTTTTGGAGAAAAGACTGTATCTTTAATAATTGCAATGATCCTTGGCTTATTTGTCTGCTATGCTTTTGGTACAATATGGTTTGTAATTGTGTACTCAAAGGCAAACGGTGCTATCGGAATTATGCAAGCGCTTTCTTGGTGCGTAATTCCATATTTAATTCCCGACGCATTGAAAATAGCTCTTGCATTTGCATTAGTAAAGCTTATACCTAAAAAATATCTTAACAGATAAAATTATAAGAACTGAGAGTCGAATGGATTCTCAGTTCTTTTTTGTTGTTAAGTGGTGTGTAGATTCCTATTGAAAAATAAAAAAGATACAAAAGAAAAACTTCTGTATTTTTAGTCGTTAATGTAAAGAAGTGGCGAAAAAAAGATGCCGTTGTAAAATGTTGATGAGAATTTAAACCGTAAAAAGTTGGTAGCGACAGCGAACCGTGGCGAGGGCGTTTACAACCGAGCAGGTGAGCCGAGCGTGACTTTTTGCGGAAAGGAGGAGCAGCGGCGTAAGTGCGCTCTGATTTTTGCAAAAAAAATCGGAGCAAGCGATACAAAGCTTGCTCCGACGTGGAGCGGGTGATGGGAATCGAAGCTTCGCTTCGTAATTTGCTACGCAAATATCC
>CAMFTS010000094.1 GCA_945988915.1 uncultured Clostridia bacterium | reverse complement strand
ATGCTGTTTGGATTATTTCTTTTTAAACGCCTTACGGTCTGGCGTGTTTTTCTGTCACTTTCAGCTGTAACCGTACAGGAATTAACAACGAAAACATCTGCTTCGAAATCCTCCAAAGTGATTTCGTATCCGTTTTTTATCAAGTCTTCAGTTATTTCCTGTGTTTCATACTGATTGACCTTGCAACCAAGAGTGTATAACTTAACCTTCATACCTTCACCATAAGAACATTTTTTAATATTGTATCACATTTTTTATTATTTGTATATAAAAAGTTTCACACTCTGAACAGGGTGTGCAACGCTTGAATTATTTGTCTTCAGACTTGTCGGAGTCGGTATTGTCGGTTTTATCATTATTGCTTTTCTGCAAAAGATCCTATGCCGCCGAGCACGCCCTCTTGGTATGAAAAGTATGATTTGTATAACTTGTTATACCTCATTGTTATCTTTTGTCAATATTTTTTGAATACAAATGTTAATAAAAGGCAAAATATTTTGGGTGGTTTAATGAAAGGTTTTAAAGAATTTTTAACATATTTCCTTTTCGGTTCAACTTTGTACGGCTTAATAGAAATAGCTTACAGAAACCGTACTCATTGGACTATGGTTCTTGCGGGCGGTATTGTTCTTTACGGTGTATCGGTTATTTCAAAAGCGTATGAAAAGCGAAGTATATTTTTCAAATGCTTTTTAGGTGCTTCACTTGTTACGGCTATTGAATTATTTGCAGGAATAGTAATAAACCGTATTTTCAGACTTAATGTCTGGGATTATTCAAATATGCCTTTAAATATTCTCGGTCAAATATGTCCGTCCTTTTCGTTTCTTTGGTTTTTAATATGTATTCCTGCCAATTATTTTTGTAACAGCATTAAAACTTATATAAAGTAAAAAGTCGGGTTTTTGAGTCGTACTCTAAAGGACAAAAAAGAGTTAATGTATCAAAAAACTACATTAACTCTTACTTTTTTTTGCACTGCCACTAAAAGTGGTGAGTAAGTGGCCTTTAACTTCAAGTGATATTCTTTCCTTCGGAAAGAGTGATATTATGCACTTTTCGGCATAGTGATATTGAAATCTTCGATTTCAGTGCTATTTTATTCGCAACAAACTCGCGAAGCGAATAACACTGTGCGAAGCACAATAAAACTGCGAAGCAATACAACTCGCCGTATGGCGAATAAAACTGCGTGAGTGTCCTCTGGACACCCACGCATTAGCCCGACTTTTTTGTTAGCTGTATTCAATTTCTTTTTGAATACTTATCGCTATGTTTTCGTAATATAAAACGGAAATACTGTATTCTTTATTGCCCAAAGAATAAGCATAAAAGTATTCTGTCTTATACTTTATTTCATGCGCCTCGTTATGATATTCTTCTTTGAGCGTGGATTGTTGTTCTTCTTCATAAACGGTTTTATAAGGCTCTCCGAGGGCTTCGTGTATTTCCTCATCCGTATTCAGAAGCAAACTGTTATCGTACAGTGAACTTCTCATATTATAATATTTTTGTCTATTATAATCGTTTGTAAAGCTTGAAAAATTATTGGTAACAGTGTGTATAAAAGTATCGGTGCCGACGCTTGGTTTTGAAATTTTTATAAGATTACCGACCATAGCCGGACGAAGCGAGGGATATTTCTGCCACCTTTTTGCAGTATAAGTAAACACTGAGATTCTTATGATTTCAAAAACTATACATACTGCTAAAGCTATGAGAAAGATTTTTATCAGCTTCTTTTTAAGCTGTTTACTTGCTTTCATCTCTGTAGTTTCAATATCAACGATAGCTCTTATGTTACCTACTTCATCATATTTTATTGTCTTGTTTTCATAAATTACAAACCTTGGTGCCGTATATGGAGCAGTACCTTTATTTGAATCAGTACCGTAATTGAACATTTGCCCACCTCAAGCCGATATAAATTAAATAGCTTTAACTCTGAACACAGCGACACCGTGTGACGGTACTTTTGCATTTAAAGCAGAATTACAGTTTAATGTTTCTCCGCTCCAAAGCTCGGTACATTCATAACTCTTTGCCGACGGCATATCAACATAGCTTTGATTTACAACATCAGCTAATAATACGCTCATTTCTTTTTCGCTGTTCGTTTTATTAAAGAAGCAGATTGCTGTTTCATTGTTTTCAAGCGGCTTTACAAGAATATCCGTCAAACCGTTTGTCTTAAGTCGTCTGCACTGCTCGCCTTTCTTATCCTGGTCAATAGAAATAATATCTTTATTAGTTAAAATTTTAAGTATCTTATTATTTTCATCAACCGTTCCGTCAGCATTTACGAGTTCTCTTATGTCATTTCCGAGAATCAACGGCGCGCTGAGCATAGCCCAAAGTGTAAAATGCGATTTGTTTTCTTCAACAGTAAGATTACCGTTACCGACTTCAAGCATATCCGGATCATTCCAACCGCCTATGCCTGCATAATCATATAATCTGACAGTTTTTTCGTATATTCCCAATACTGAAGCCCAAAACGGTTTTATATCGGGAGTTGTTCTCCAGAGGTTGCCTGCCTTTGCGCCCCACTTCCAAGGCCTGTTAAGTCCCCATTCGCAGATTGAGTAAACAATCGGTTTTTCAGGAGTGCCGTTTTTTTCGGCATACAGGCGTGTTGCTCTTTTAAGCTCTTTGCCCATTCTGATATACTGTGTAGCCGAGCTGTCTGCTCTGGAGCCTATCGGATTCTTGATTTCAATGGTATTCTCACCTTTCTTGAGCGTGACATAGAGCTGAACTCTGCCTTCTGCGCTCCAAGCTTTTGTCGGAGGGAAATCAGCTTCATACACCTCCGAGTTATTCACCTTGACGGCAGCATATTTTTCAGTTTCTCCTGACTTTCTTACAACGATAGTCAAAACATATTCACCGTCGTTTTCAATTCCGTCAAAGTTAAATTCTACACGGCCCGTACCTGCATCAAGTCTGCCTATATAACTGCCCTTTTCATTGGTGAAAAGCTTAGCTGCATCAAAAAGCTTGCCGTCTTTTGCTTCTCTGATATGCTCTTCTTTACCGTCAATCGATGTAATTATTATCTTATCAATTAAAGGAGCCTTAGAAGGAATTGCCTTGTTATGACAAAAGTCATATTTGAAATATTCAATTCCCCATTCTGCAAAAGTTTCAGCATCAATTCTTTCATGACCGAGCGATGCCGGTAAGTCTTCACAGGTAAGCGTACCGTTTGAAGAATAGATTCCCACTTTAAAGCCTTTTTCATTAAGCTTTTCAACAAGAGCTTTTATTCCGTTCGGGAATGTAGAAAGGTCGCCTTGTAATCTGCCGTTTTCATCGCGCATTGAAGAATGCCAGCAATCATCAAGATTAAGATATTCATATCCGGCATCAAGAAGACCTGTTTTCTTCATTGCATCTGCAATTTCAAGAATTTTATTTTCATCAATTTGATTTCTGAATGAATTCCAGCTCGACCAACCCATTGGCGGAGTTAACGCAACTCCGTTATTGTAGCGCTCATCTGATTTTATGTGGACACCGGCTTTTGCTATTGCTTTTCTGATGTCACATTCAGGACAAAAATCTGCATTCTTTTTTTTAGCGATTACTCCTGCTGTAGCAACACCGCCCGCTAAAACAGCGGCTGAAATGATTTTTCCTATCATAAATATACCCCCATAATACAAAAGAAGATAGTGAACCCAAGCCCACTATCCTCCTTACTTTAAAATTATAATTAATCTTCAGCCGGAGCTTCTTCAGCAACATTTGCTGCTGCCTCAGCAACTTCCTCAACAGGTGTTGCTTCTGCGCCATCAGCAACTACTTCTTGAGCAACCGGAGGATCGAGAAGAGCTTTTATTGAAAGGCTTACGCGCTTCTTGTCGAAATCAATGTCAAGAATCTTTGCATCAACCTTTTCTCCAACTTTTAGAGCATCAGCTGTGTTAGCAACATGTGAATATGAAATTTCGGAAATGTGGATAAGTCCGTCAATTCCCGGAATGATATTAGCAAATGCGCCGAATGTTGTAAGGCCAACTATCTTAACATTTACAACTGTGCCTACAGGATAATCTCTCTTGAGGATTTCCCACGGATTGTCTTCAATCTTCTTGAAGCCGAGTGAAATCTTTTTGTTTTCAGTATCAAGAGCCTTTATGTAAACTTCAACAGTGTCACCTACATTAACTACATCTGACGGATGCTTGATTCTTGTCCATGATAGTTCTGAAATATGGATCATACCGTCAACGCCGCCGATGTCAACGAATGCGCCGTACTTTGTAAGCGAAC
>CAMFTS010000093.1 GCA_945988915.1 uncultured Clostridia bacterium | reverse complement strand
ATTGTAGCATAATTGCCTAAAAATATCAACAATTATTTAAAATATTATGAAAAAACACCACAAAAAATTCCCTCCCGAAAGGAAGGGAATAAAATGTACCGGATTTTAACGGATTTCAGTCATTCAAAAATTTATTTGTGTTGACATATCGGTTTACATAGAACATATCAAATCCGTCTATTACACCGTCCTGGTTTATATCGGCGGCATTGAATTTTTCTGTATTGTTATCAAGCAGCGCACGGGCATTAGCATCATCTGCAACATATGATTTTACAACCGAATAGTCAGCTGTGTTTACGGAGTTATCAGCATTGACATCTGCCCAACGAACAACCTTATAAATCTGTGAAACAGGACTTGTAATTGTAACTGTTGCTCCGGTTGTAGTTCCCGAAACAGATGCTTTATTTGTGCTTGGTGCGTTTCCTGCCCATGATGTGAAAGTGCAGAGTATCTGCTCTTTTAAAACGGCATCTTTCTTGATGAACATTAATCCTTTTTGATTGTTATAGCTTGCATCTGCTGTCCAGAACGGAATAACTCCCGTATATGATTGTGAAGAAATTGAAGGATAGGTAAGTGTGAATCCGTCATAGGAAAAATGAGTTCCCGTGTTGACATGATCACCTGCAGAATCGGTACCGTTTCCGAATTTTTCACCGCCGAATACTGCATTGACAGATTCACTGCCCACAAGGAAATAATCGTAGAAAGTTTTGGATTCCTGATCGTCCCATGTGACATCCACACCGTACCACTTATTGTCGTCCATTTTTACATAGTTCCATTTGTGAGCGCCGCCGTTGCCTAAACCGACAACCAGGATACATGGAATGTTTTCTCTGTCGCAAAGCAATTTGAATGCTTCTGCATAGCCTTCACATACGGCGTTACCGCTGATAAAAACGCCGGTCGGCTGATGAGCCATAGCAGCATTGTTATATACAGTCATATCACAGATTCTGTCATGAATGTATTTGCATTTTGCGTATCTGTTGCCTTCGCTGATCGTAAAATTGTTCACAGCGTTCATAAGCTGAGAATAGCAAGAACGAACAACCGACCAATCGGCATAATTTGAAGTGTCTAATACAAGCGTAAGGTTAAGCGTTGTAATCCAATATGCACCTGTGTTGTCATAGGAATAAGAAAAACCATATTTATAACTTCCGAGCCAGAAATACTCGGGATAATCGTCTATTGCAGCCGAAATAGCTCCGATGACCGCATTGTCCGGCACATCATAAAACAACGAAGATGAGTCGCCTGAGCACTCGCGTCCCGGAAACGAAATTGAAATTGTTGCTTCGGATGATGTATCTGTTGCAGTGTTAAGTCCGGCTTTTTCAGATATAATGGCATTATAAACAATTTTCTGTACGGAAGTTAAATAATTGTAATAAAGCCATTCGCTGTCCGGGGTTGAAAAAAACTCAATAGGTGCATTTACTTTCGGCTGTTCAGGTAAATATGCTTCGTCGACAAGAACATTACCTGTACGGATAACATCACAGTCTGCGTTGTAAATTTCCGTGCCCAAGGCATTTGTAATGATTACTGCCGAAGACATCAGCATTATTACAGCGAGAAATAATGATAATATTTTTCCTTTTTTCATTGATTCATTCCCTCCTGAATAGTTAGAAAGTTTTTATACCGGCTATTGCCTGTAAAACCCATTTTGCATCGGTGACGGAAATTTTTGAATCACCGTTGACATCTGCGTTGGACTTCTGTGCGGAATTTAAAGTTTTTAACCCTGCGACGGATTGAAGTATCAGCTTGGCATCAACTACAGAGATTTTGCCGTCGGAATTCACATCACCGTGAACGGCTGACTCCTGAATATTAGGAATATATGCAGTTTTATTTAAAGTCGGATAGCTTAGGCTGAATTTGTTGTCATAAAGCTTGCCTGTCGGATTGTGGGATTCAATGAAGCTTTTTTCCCCGAAGGATTCGGCAACGGTTTGCGAACCGGAAAGGAAAAAATCGTAGAAAATACCCGCGCTTCCCTGGTCATCCCAAGTCAAGTCCAAGCCGTACCACTTGCCGTCATCCATTTTAACATAATTCCATTCATGATAGCTCGGCTTACCGATTTGTATTATCCCTAAAATATATTTTGCCGGAGCAGATTCGCCGAAAACTGTTACACATTCAATACCGTTTAATGAGCAAAGAAGCTTAAACGCTTCTGCATATCCCTCGCATACGGCTGAATACGGCGGAAGCAAGGCACCGTAAACAGTGGTTTCTGTTGTAAGATTAGATAAATCGCTCGGATACGAAATCATTTTGCAGAGAGAATCGTGAATTGACTTGACTTTTTCATATGTTGTATTTCCTTTAACTGTAATATTAGTCGCAGCGTCAAGTACTTTGTAATAGTTCTTTTCTGTTTGTTCCCAGGAAACATCAGAGAAAAGAAAAAGCGAAAACGAGCTGATTTGATAAGTAATTCCGTTCTTTCTGGCAACATAGTTGAATCCGTAATTGCCTAACCAATACAACTCGGGATGATCGGATATCAATGAAGTAAGAGCTGCAATTACCGTTTCATGAAGCATTTCCTGCAAAGCATCTTTAGTTGTAAAACTAACGAGTTCCTCTCCACGCGGAAATTCAATTTCTACCGTTCCCGGCACTTTACAGTAAATGCCGCCCGTTGAAGAAAGCACTGCATCATAAACAATCTGCTCAGTGCTTGTGAGCTTTTTGTAAAAATAATCACTTTTTATCTTGATTTCGCTTTCATTAGCGTTAACGGGAAAAACCAACGAAGCAAAAAGCAATGTAAATACTAATATATAAGCAAAAATCTTTTTTAACATAATTTATCTCGTGTTATTTGCTGACTGCAAATGTTCTTATGCCTGCTACTGCCTGTAAAATCCACTTAGCGTCAATGACGGAAAGCTTTGAGTCGCCGTTGGTATCGGCGGCAACAGCTTGCTCGTTTGTTAATTCTTTCAAAGAGGCAATGCTCTGTAAAACCCATTTTGCATCAACAACCGATATTTTACCGTCACCGTTGACATCGCCCAAAGAATACGGAACAACGCTCGGTGTATCGGGTTCGGGCTGAGGAGCGGGTGGTGTATAAACATATTTTGTTGTGCTCAGATTCGGATATTTCAAATATACATCGTAAAAACGGTCACCTACGGGGTCGTGTGTTGTTCCGAATTTATTACCCTGACTGTCAACCGTTGACGATCCGACAAGGAAGTAATCGTAAATAAGGCTTCCGTCAGCCCGGTCGTCCCAAGTCAGGTCAACGGCATACCACTTGCCGTTTTCCATCTGAACATAGTTCCATGCGTGTCCGCCGCCCAAAAGGAAAATTCCGAATAAATCCGGAGTGTATCCGTAGCCTGCAACAACTATACACGGAATACCGTTTTTATCGCAAAGCATTTTAAATGCTTTTGAATATCCGTCACAAACGGTTTTATTAGGATAAAGCAAGGCACTTGACGGATAAAACACCTTTGAATTTGTTGCATCGGTATTATTGTTCAAATCATCGCTGTAACAGGCAAGATTTCCGAGCTTGTCATGAATTGCTTTCACTTTTTCGTAGCGTGTTTCACCTGTTATCATAAAAGTATCAACAGCATTTAACAGATTATTGTAATCGCGTTCAATTTCCGACCAGTTTTTGTACGGGATTCTTAACATATCAACATCAAGCTTAAGCAAACCGCTTGATTTATCAAAAGTAATGTTAAATGGTGCCGATAATAACCATTGAAATTCGGGGAAGTCATCGCTTAACGCGGCACAAGCATAGCAAATCGTATAGGAAAGCTGACTTTCTATACTAAGCGAAGCTGAATTGTATTGCGAGAGAAAGTTTGAAAGGTCTATTTCCATATGACCTTGAGGAGTGCTTGCGAGTCCTGCCGAATCCTTTATAAACTGCCTGTAAACAGTTCGTGCATCTAACGGAATACTGTCATACAATTTGTAATCTGTCGCAGACGCAGAAACAAATTTTTCAACGGCTTTATGTGTAATCTGAGCATAAGAACGGCTAATCATATCTTTTGATACTTTATCGATTTTAAAAGATATTACATCATTTTGCTCCGAGGCCGAAGCGTTTATTGAAAATATTGAAAAAACAAGAATGAAAGACAGCAAAACGCTCAGAACTCTGATATTCTTCATAACACATCTCTCCTACCGATGTTTATTTATTATATTTTATCATAAAACGCGTATAAAAGTAAATATATTGTTTGTTTTTTGACTTACGACACACTTCACCTTGATTTTT
>CAMFTS010000092.1 GCA_945988915.1 uncultured Clostridia bacterium | reverse complement strand
ATACAAGAGCAATTCTTTCAGGAGTTCACTATGACGACGGTGTTGAAATTCGCCGTGCCGCAACCGAAAACAATGTTACGATGTTTACTTCTCTTGATACTGTAAGAGTTCTTCTTGATGTTCTTGAAGAAACTACACTTACAATCTCAACAATCGACGCTTAAGGTGAAGAAATGAAACAAGCTTTATTTACTGTAAAAGAAAATATCGGACTTACCGAAAATGTATTTAAAATGACTTTGTGCGGCGATTGTTCTGAAATAACTGCGCCCGGTCAGTTTGTAAATATCAAAATTGACGGACTTTTTCTTCGCAGACCTATTTCGGTTTGCGACAGAGAAGGGGATATGCTTACAATAATTTATAAAGTAGTAGGTAAGGGAACAGATATTATGAGCAAAATGCCTGTGGGCACTGAACTTGATGTGCTTACGGGTCTTGGAAACGGATACGACTTAGAGCTTTGCGGAGATGCACCGCTGCTTCTCGGCGGCGGCGTAGGTGTTCCGCCGATGTATATGCTCGCAAAAGAGCTTAGAAATATGGGCAAGAATGTGTCTGTAATTCTTGGCTTTAATACAAAGAATGAAGTCTTTTACGAAAATGAATTTAAAGAACTCGGATGCAATGTAACAGTCACAACGGCAGATGGAAGCTATGGCACAAAAGGCTTTGTAACAGATGCCATGCCTGAAATCTACACACATTTCTGCTGCTGCGGACCTGAGCCTATGCTTAAGGCTGTATATAAAGCATCAAAAACAACAGGTCAGTTCAGCTTTGAAGAAAGAATGGGATGCGGCTTTGGTGCTTGTATGGGTTGCAGTTGTAAAACAATCACAGGATACAAGAGAATATGCAAAGAAGGTCCTGTGCTCAAAAAGGAGGAAATATTATGGGAAGATTAAGTGTAAATCTTTGCGGAACAGAGCTTGACAATCCTATAATTCCTGCTTCGGGTACTTTCGGATTCGGGTATGAATTTGCAGAACTTTACGATATAAATTGCCTTGGTACATTTTCCTTTAAGGGAACGACAAAAGATGCGCGTTTCGGAAATCCTACACCGAGAATTGCGGAATGTACCGCAGGTATGATTAACGCCGTCGGTTTGCAGAATCCCGGTGTTGAAAAGGTAATCGGTGAAGAATTGCCAAAGCTTAAAAAATGCTTTAATAAACCTGTAATGGCAAATGTAAGCGGTTTTTCTGTCGAAGATTATGCTTACACTTGCGAAAAAATAGATAAGGAAGAACAGGTGGGCTGGATTGAGGTTAATGTCAGCTGTCCGAATGTTCACGGGGGCGGAATGAGCTTCGGCACAGATCCTGAAGCAGCCGCAGAAGTTACGAAAGCGGTAAAAAAGGTTACAACAAAACCTGTAATAATAAAGCTTTCTCCCAATGTAACGGATATCGTAGCAATTGCCAAGGCTTGTGAAGCTGAGGGCGCAGACGGTATCAGCCTTATCAATACAATGCTCGGAATGAGAATTGACCTTAACAGAAGAATACCCGTAATTAAAAATAAAATGGGCGGATTTTCAGGCTCTGCAATCTTCCCCGTTGCAGTAAGAATGGTTTATCAGGTTTCTCATTCGGTAAATATTCCCGTAGTCGGAATGGGTGGTGTAACTACCGCAGAAGATGTTATTGAAATGATGATGGCAGGCGCAACAGCAGTTGAAATCGGTGCGGCAAATCTTGTAAATCCGTATGCTTGCCGTGATATAATAAAAGAGCTTCCCGGAGTTCTTGACAAGTACAGAATAAATGATATAAAAGATATAATAGGAGTGGTTGAATAATGGGTAAGGATGTTATTGTTGCTTGTGACTTTTCAAGCGCAGAGAAAACATATGAATTTCTTGACCTTTTTACAGAACGCAAGCCGTTTGTGAAAATCGGAATGGAGCTTTTCTATGCAGAGGGTCCGCAGATAGTTAAAGAAATCAAAAAAAGAGGACACAAGATATTTCTCGACTTAAAGCTTCACGATATTCCGAACACAGTCAAAAAATCTATGGCAGTACTTTCAAGTCTTGATGTTGATATCTGCAATCTTCACGCAGGCGGAACAATTCGTATGATGGAAGCCGCACTTGAAGGGCTTACAAGAGAAGACGGCACAAGACCGCTTCTTATAGCCGTAACACAGCTTACATCAACCGATCAGGAATCAATGGAAAATGATTTGCTTATCCGCGAGCCTATTGATAAAGTAGTAATGCACTATGCACACAATGCAAAGCAAGCAGGTCTTGACGGTGTAGTTTGCTCTCCGCTTGAAGCCGAAAAGGTACACAGTATTTGCGGAAAAGATTTTCTTACAGTAACACCGGGCGTTAGATTTGCAGACGGTGATATCGGTGACCAAAAGAGAGTAATGACTCCTGCTCAGGCTAAGGAAATCGGTTCTGACTATATAGTAGTAGGCAGACCCATTACTGCGGCGGAAGATCCGGTTGCGGCATATAACCGTTGTGTAGCAGAATTTGTAGATTAAGATTAAAATAATTTCAAGGAGAGAATACTATGGAACTTAAAAAGCTCATAGCAAAGGACTTACTTAAAATAAAGGCTGTTTTCTTCCGTCCCGAAGAGCCTTTTACTTGGGCAAGCGGAATTAAAAGCCCTGTTTACTGCGATAACAGATTAACACTTACAGCTCCCGAAGTTCGTACCGATGTTGAAAACGGACTTGCAACACGTATAAAAGAAAACTATCCCGAAGCTGAAGTTTTAATGGGTACTTCAACAGCAGGTATTGCTCATGCCGCAATTACAGCGCATTTACTTGATATGCCTATGGGCTATGTTCGTTCAGGTGCTAAGGATCACGGCAGACAGAATCAAATTGAAGGCAAGCTTGAAAAAGGACAAAAGGTTGTCGTAGTTGAGGACCTTATCTCAACAGGCGGCAGTGTAATAGAGGTTGTTAATGTTCTTCGTGAAGCAGGAGCAGAGGTACTCGGTGTTGTATCTATCTTCACTTACGGAATGAAGAAAGGCCTTGACAGACTCGAAGAAGCAAAGGTTAAAAATGTATCGCTGACAAACTTTGACTGCATAGCAGAAGTTGCCGCAGAAGAAGGCTATATAAAGCCTGAAGACATAAAAAGATTGATTGCTTTCAGAAACAATCCGTCAGACGAAAGCTGGATAGGAGCATAAGAAATGAGAAGTGTCATTGACATAGTTGACCTTACAACTGAAGAATTAGACGAACTCATTAATACTGCGGTTGATATAATTGATAATCCTGAAAAATATGCAGAGGCTTGTCACGGAAAAAAACTTGCGACTCTTTTCTTTGAGCCGTCAACAAGAACAAGAATGAGCTTCGAAGCTGCTATGTATGAGCTTGGGGGAAATGTAATTTCCATGACAGACGCAGGCTCATCGTCTGCGGCAAAAGGTGAGAGCGTAGCTGATACTGCCAAGACAGTTAGCTGTTATGCAGATATTATTGCAATGAGGCATCCTAAAGAGGGCGCGGCATTCGTTGCGGCAAATGCGGCTTCAATTCCCGTAATAAATGCGGGCGACGGAGGACACTGCCATCCAACGCAGACTCTTGCCGATTTGCTTACAATTTACCGTGAAAAAGGCAGATTTGACAATCTCACAGTCGGACTTTGCGGCGACTTGAAATTCGGCAGAACCGTTCATTCGCTCATAAATGCGCTTTCAAGATACAGCAACATTAAATTTGTGCTTATCTCACCCGAGGAATTAAAACTTCCGAGCTATGTCAAGAGAGATTCAATCAAGTCAAAGAACATACCGTATATTCAGACAACTGACCTTGAAAACGCTATGTCCGAACTTGATATCCTTTATATGACGAGAGTTCAGCGTGAAAGATTTTTCAATGAAGAGGATTATCTGCGCCTTAAAGACAGCTACATTTTAACTCCTGATAAGCTCAAGAATGCAAAAGAGGATTTAACAATTATGCATCCGCTTCCGAGAGTAAATGAAATCAGCGTTGCTGTTGATGATGACCCGAGAGCTTGCTATTTCAAACAGGTGTTAAACGGAAAATATATGCGTATGGCGCTAATCCTTAAACTGTTAAAGGAGGCAGGCACAATATGAATATAGATTCTATTCAGAACGGCGTAGTAATCGACCATATTGAAGCAGGCTGCGGAATGAAACTATATAAGCTTCTTAAGCTTGACGAATTAGATGTTTCGGTTGCTCTGATAAAAAATGTTCAAAGCAAGAAAATGGGCAAGAAAGACATAATCAAAATTGATGCAGATATGGATGTAAATCTTGATGTTATCGGATATGTTGACCCAAGTGCAACAGTAAATGTAAT
>CAMFTS010000091.1 GCA_945988915.1 uncultured Clostridia bacterium | reverse complement strand
CACTCATCCAGTTTGTTTCTTCAATATTGGTGCAGAAATTATCGGGATTACCGAACTCACCGTGCTCAGCCTGCTTTGCAATGTTTTTCCATAATTTCCATGACTCGCCTGTACCGTTTTTAGCTTTTGTAAGGTCGGGAGCGTGTGTTTGGTCGCCGTAGCAGGAAGTGTCGGTGCAACAACCGTTTGTAATAAACACAAGGTCATCCTCAACTAAATCTATTGTTTGCTCCTTGCCGTCTTTAATAAACACAATCTGCCTTGCAATCTTTTTGTCGCCTACGGTGTCGATAATAACATTTTTTACATCCATACCGTACTCGATTGTAACGCCGTGGTTTTCAAGGTATTTTACCAGTGGCATAATCAGGCTTTCATACTGATTATACTTTGTGAAGCGAAGAGCGCTGAAATCAGGAAGTCCATCAATATGATGAACATAACGGCACAGATAACGTTTCATCTCAAGCGCACTTGACCAACGCTGAAATGCAAACATAGTCTGCCAGTAAAGCCAGAAATTTGTTGACCAGAATGAATCCGGCAGAACCTCCGAAATTTTCTTACCTTCAAGAGCCTTTTCAGGTGTAATAAACAACTGCGAAAGAGCCATTGCAGATTCTTTATCAAGTTCGAATTTTTTATCTGTATGAGCGTCTTCTCCGCGGTTTACAGAGGCTCTGCACAGAGAATAGTTTGGATCGTGCTTGTTGAGCCAATAGTACTCGTCAAGAACGGAAACCTCGGGATTTTCCAAAGAAGGAACATCTCTGAACATATCCCACATAACTTCAAAATGGTTATCCATTTCTCTGCCGCCGCGCATATAAAAGCCTTTTGTAACATCCTTTCGTCCGTCACAGCTTCCGCCGGCAAGCTCTAACTTTTCAAGAAGGTGGATATGCTCGCCCTTCATCTGACCGTCACGCACCAGATAAAATGCTGCTGTAAGACCGGCAAGACCGGTGCCGATAATATAGGCGGATTTTTTGTCAACATCCTTTGGCTTTTCGGGATGTGCAAAGGATTCATAAGTTCCTGCTGAATAATACATAAAATTTACCTCCAAATTTTTATTTTGTAATTTCATTATATTATTTTTCTGTAGATTAACAATAAACAGAAAAATGCCCGTGATAAATTTTTTATCACGGGCAAAAAGTTGATAAAATTTTTATCAACTATCATTTTTTGATAAAGTTTTATCTATTCTGAATCTTTCAAGTGCATCTGTAAAGGTATCCTGTATAACCAAAGCAAGCTTGCTGATAAGCTGTTCGGGGTTTTCTTTCATATCATTTTTAATCCAGTCAAGCATCAAGCCGACAAAAACATAGGAATATACCGATGCAATAAATTCCTTGTCTTCCTGACGAACGGTCATATCAGCGGATTGTTCTTCCACAACTTTCAGCAAAAGATTATCAATAAGAGGTTTGAGATACCTTTCTACCTGTTCACGATCAACACAGCGGTAAACATTCATAATGAGTGGCTTATTTTCACGCACGGTATGAAAAATCCGGAGCACACCCTCCTGCCATGTATCATGAGTTTTATTTTCCTTTAAAACCTTAGTCGCTTCCTGAAGACAGGTCCATTCTGCCAAATCGTATATATCCTTAAAATGATAATAAAAGGTCATTCGGTTAATACCGCTATCATCTGCAATATCATTGATAGTTATTTTGTTTAACGGTTTCTGTAATAGCAGATTTTTTAAAGATTGAGCTAAAGCCTTTTTTGTTATTTGTGACATAAAAACCCCCCGTTTCATTCACAAAATAATATTTACCAATTACAAT
The DNA here is from genome assembly GCA_945988915.1 of uncultured Clostridia bacterium. Lineage (GTDB taxonomy): Bacteria > Bacillota > Clostridia > Oscillospirales > Acutalibacteraceae > Fimenecus. Next base: position 2,610 of record CAMFTS010000091.1, on the reverse strand, counting down.
ATAGCATATTTCTAAAATTTTATCAATGGAATTCATTTTCTGACAGACATAAAAAGACAGCTGACAAGAACCATCAGCTGCCTTTTATGTTATATAAATTTATGAATTAAGCAATTTCTCTGTTTGCCTCTGCTGCTCTGAGAAGGGCGTCCTTATAATTCTTTTGGTCTGTAAAGGTTTCATTCTTATAAGGATTTTTCTTCTGTTCAACAGAACGCTTGATAATAGCAGCAAGTATGCAAACATTAGCAACAAGTCATATCCTGCGCCTTTTCAGCCACTCCTGCATATTAAATTTTCGTCCTCTAATTTTTACACGGAGAGGACTTCCGAGGCGGAGCCTACTTTCAGTTGAAAACTTACTTTTCTGCTTAATCCGCATTCAATAACAGCGAATTATACGATAAATATCACTGCCTTTCTGTATTAACACATCGGTCATCAATAGTTAACTAAAAAAATGTTGCAAAAGCTAACAGATTATAATAAAATAATAATTAATAAAACTTCAAGGACGGCACGCTTATGAAAAACATCAGCTTACATCCCAATCCGATTTTTGAACGCGATAATTGGCAAAGCTTAAACGGTGAATGGGATTTCGGCTTTAACAAGAATGCAGATAAAAATTACAGGTTTTTGAGTGAACGGGAGGCTGTGGATTTTTACAAAAAATCCATATGCACGCATAAGATAACTGTTCCGTTCTGTATTGAAAGCTCTCTTTCGGGAATAGGATACACCGACTTTTTAAACCGTGTTTGGTATAAAAGGCGAGTTAATATAACAGCCGATGGCAAGAGAGTGTTTTTGCATATCGGAGCCTGTGATTACAAAGCAACCGTAATAGTTAACGGCAATTTTGCGGGAAGCCACAAGGGCGGATATACGCCCATTTGCTTTGATATAACCGAATATGTCACCGACGGAGAGAATGAGCTTTTTATACTGTGCGAGGATAACACAAGGGACAGCCTTATTCCCGGCGGTAAGCAGAGCGACAGAAGAAAATCCTATGCCTGCTCATATACAAGAACAACGGGCATCTGGCAGAGCGTTTATCTTGAATATGTGCCTGAAATCTATCTAAAGCATTTTAAGCTTACGCCGTCATTAAAGCACGAAAATATAACCATCGAGCTTGATTTGTGCGGAAATGCAGAGCTTGAAATCAATGCATACCTCGACGGCAAAAATGTAGGCTCAAGCACTGTGACAGACGCATCAGGATATGTTATTGTGCAAATTCCCATAAGTGATATAAGGGCTTGGGAGCTTGGCAATGCTACGCTTTATGATTTGGAAATAAAATTCGGCGATGACACGGTGAAAAGCTATTTCGGTTTAAGAGATATCGCGCTGAAGGATTACAAATTTATATTAAACGGAAAAAGTGTATTTCAAAGAACCGTGCTTGACCAAGGCTTTTACAGAAAAGGAATTTACACTGCCGAAAATGATGATGAGCTAAGACAGGATATTGAGCTTTCCATGGCTCTCGGCTTTAACGGCGCACGGCTTCATCAAAAGGTATTTGACCCCCGATTTCTGTATTTCTGCGACCTTATGGGATATATGGTATGGGGAGAGTATGCAAACTGGGGACTGGATTATTCCAATCCCAAGGCAGTTGATATTTTCCTAAAGGAATGGGGAGAAGCCTTGGAGCGTGATTATAACCACCCTGCCATTATAGGCTGGTGTCCGTTTAATGAAACCTGGGATTACAGGCGCAGAAGGCAGTATGACCCGTTGCTTCAAACGGTTTACGAATACACAAAAAAATATGACCGCACGAGGCCCTGCATCGACACAAGCGGAAATTTTCACGTTGTAACCGACATATACGATGTGCACGATTACCGCGGAGAATACGACGAATTTCGCAAAAGCTATGAAAGGCTTGTTACGCACGGTGAGCTTTACGAGCATGTTTTGCAGGATAATCCGGGACGGCAAAAATATAAGGGTGAGCCTGTTTTCATCAGCGAATACGGCGGAATAAAATGGGAAGCAGATAAGCAATACAAATCCTGGGGCTACGGTGACGATGTTAAAACAGAGGAAGAGTTGCTTGAACGATACAAGGGATTAACCGAAGCAATTTTGGATAATGAGCGTATGCTCGGCTTTTGCTACACACAGCTTTATGATGTGGAGCAGGAGCAAAACGGATTATACACATATGACAGAAAAAAGAAATTCAGCCAAAAAATATATGATGAAATAAGAAAAATAAATACACAAAAGGCCGCCATAGAATAATGGCGGCCTAAAGTTATTTATGATATTTTGAATTGTTTAAAATAGAAAAGGCTCTGTAACAATCAGGGTACGGTTCTGTGATTGACTATATTTTTTGTATAATATATTAACACAAGGGGACGATTCTTTTGTGTTCCTATCTCTTAATTCATCTTTTGTCAACACAGAAGAACCGTCCCCTGATTGTCCAGAAAGCGGCAGAGATTATCTCTGCCGTTACTTTTTTATGGCAGAGTTCGATTCTCTTGTTGCAGAAATAAAAAAATAAGAAGCACTCAAAAGAGTACTTCTTATTTTGGTGACCCGGACGAGAATCGAACTCGTGTTACCGCCGTGAAAGGGCGG
>CAMFTS010000090.1 GCA_945988915.1 uncultured Clostridia bacterium | reverse complement strand
TTATGTGCTCAATTTCCTCTTTGTCTGCATTTTGTGAGATTAAAAATTCCCTTGCATTGTATTTGCTTTCATATGTTCCGGGCGAAAGCTTCCTGTCATCAACATCGTGAAGTAATGCGGCAAGAGCCGTGATTTTCGTATCTGCGCCCTCTGATTTTGCGATTTTAACGGCTGAATTATACACCCTGACAGTATGAAAATAATCATGTCCGCTTGCATCGTTTTCAAAAAAGTCTTTCACATATTTCAATGCGTTTTCTATTATTTTTTCATTCACCGTTTCCACCACACATTTTACGGATAATCCGGAATTCCTATAACTCTTCGCTCAATGATTTCAGTGATTCCGCAACAAAAGATGCTTTGATATCGCTGTTATTGTAAAGCTCCGTATCCGTTACGCCCGTCAGCACAAGAACGGAGGTTACGCCGTTTTTCATACCGATAGCAATATCGGTTTCAAGTCTGTCGCCTATAAAGCAGAGCTCGTCCTTTGTGCAGCCGAGTTTTCTTTCGAGATACTCAACAGTAGTAGCGTTCGGTTTGCCCATAACCTCAGGGTCTTTGCCCGTTGACGCCTTGAACATAGCCATCATTGACCCTGTATCGGGCATAAATCCGTCAGCTGTGGGGCAGTTGAAATCGGGATGTGTTGCGATATACCGTTTACCGTTCGCAATAAAATTACAGGCCTTGTGAATTTTTTCATAGGTGAGCGTTGTGTCAAATCCAAGCACAACAATATCGGGATTCTCAGAATCAAGTTCAATTCCCGCGTCCAAAAAATCATTTGTAAGTCTTTCGTTTCCCAAGAGAAATACGCTTTGACCCTTGCAGTTTTTATTAAGATAATCAATAGTTACATGTGAAGAGATTACTATTTGACTGTCGTCAACATCACAGCCCATATTGTGCAATTTTGCCTTGCAAACCTCAACATTGTTTGAAGAATTATTCGTAAAAAAGCAGAAATCCTTACCTGTGCTTTTCACCTTTTTCAAGAAGTCAAGCGAGCCGTCAATGATATTTCCGTCAAGATAAAAAGTGCCGTCCATATCAATAATAAAATACTTGATTTTGTCAAATACAGGATTTTTTGCCATTATTGTTTCCCCCGAAAGCAAAAATATAATACCTTGTAATTTTACATTTTTTAAAGCTTAAAGTCAACAAAATCGAGGTAGATTTTAGCTGACGCATATGGTAGAATATGTTTAATAAGGAGTGATGAAAATGAAAAAATTTATTTCGTGGAATGTTAACGGTATCCGCGCCGTTATGAATAAAGATTTTATGACAAGCTTTAATACCCTTGACGCCGATATTTTCTGTGTTCAGGAAACAAAGGTACAGGAGGGCCAGATTGACTTTTCGCCCGAGGGTTACCACTGTTATTGGAATTATGCCGAAAAGAAAGGATATTCGGGAACTGCAATTTTCACAAAGGAAGAGCCTGTTTCCGTTTCTTACGGGATAAATCAGGCTTTTTACGACAATGAAGGACGGGTTATCACGCTCGAATTTGAAAATTTCTACTTCATAACCTGCTACACTCCGAACTCTCAGGACGGTCTTCGCAGGCTTGAATACAGAATGAGTTGGGAGGATTTGTTCAGGAAATATGTTCTTTCGCTCGACGAAAAAAAGCCTGTTATCTTCTGCGGTGACTTAAATGTTGCGCACAATGAAATTGACCTTAAAAATCCAAAGACAAACAGAATGAATCCCGGCTTCACCGATGAGGAAAGAGGAAAAATGACCGATATGCTCCGTTGCGGATTTATTGATACATTCAGATTTTTCTATCCCGATACGGTTGACGCTTATTCGTGGTGGAGTTACAGAATGAAAGCAAGAGAGAGAAATGTAGGCTGGAGAATTGACTATTTTATAGTATCCGAGAGATTAAGCGAAAATCTCAGGGGAGCTTCGATTCACCCCGAAATCTACGGCTCGGACCATTGTCCCGTAGAGCTTTTAATTGAAATATAAAACCGCATAAAAATACTGAAAATATAAAAGCCCCGAATAAAATCATTCGGGGCATTACTATGTTCAGATTATATTAAAAGCATCACTTTTTCTTGGTTTTATGATATTTTAGAGCGTTAATAAAATTATCATAGTCGTCATTCCAATAAGAATAGTTTTTGTCAAAGTGTAAACATTCCAATTCATAGTTTTGAGATATATAGTCACCTATATATTCCGTGACTGCCTTTGCGCCTCGGTAATTCAAATGGTTACCTCTATCCCTGAAGCAATCAGTCATTGAAATTCCAATGTCGTCATACAGTAGATTCAAGTCTAAGAACGGAACATTTCTTTCCCTTGCGTACTCTGCAACCGCATTATATCTTTCGTAGTTCCACGAAGTAACCGAGGGCATCTCTACAAGAATAACCTTCGCATTATTCTTTTGGCAAAAAGCTATGAGCTTGTCCATCTGCTTTGAATTCATCTTTGATATCGGTTCTGCAGAAGCCGTGCTCTTCATATATTCACGAGACTTCAGCTTGCAGGTTTTATTATTATATCTGTATCCGTGAGAATTAAAAGTAGGTTTCTTTGCAGTGCCTTCAAATTTTTTCCATATGTTATGGAATTTAAATAAAGGAAAAACATTTTCAATATCTCTTTCAAAGTATTCCGGCTTCATACTTTCAAAAAAATCGTATAATTCGTCCGTCCTTGTCATTGAATTATCTTTTTCAGGATTTTCATCATACAGCATATCGGTTTCGATTATGACTATCTGCGGACTTTGAGTTTTAAATAATCTTTTCAACAAATTCAACGATTCCTGAATAGATTGCCGTGCAGATGCGCAAACCGCACTCGTATAGCCGAATTCTTTCCATAAATCAATCGGAGTAAAACCGGAATACAAATCGCTGTTTCCTACGCACGCTATCTGAATACTGCTTTCAGGCTCGTAAGCAAAAGAATAGGCATACTGAAGCTTATTTTTAAATCCCGCCACCTGCTTATCTGAAAAGAACATCAAAGAAGAGCCCTCAAGCAATATTAAAAAAGCGAGAACAAAGGCTATGATTTTTATAATTTCTATTGACTTTTGTTTAACCGTTTTTTTATCCATTACTAAAAATTAGCGTATATTAAATCGACTACGCCATAACCCTCTCCATAAGCTCCGAAAACAATAATTACAAATAAAAGTGCTAACAAGAGCAATACTTTTACAAAATACGGGAGCTTATAAAACTTATCTTTTATATCTATGCCCTTTTCCTGCAAAACACCTACAATAACGAGAATTACAAAGCCTATAACAATAGCTCCGTAATCGCCCAGTCCTAATTTAAAGCCGTTTTTGTGACCAACCGTTAAAACCGAAAGGTCAATTTCCGTAAACATCGATTTAAACATATAAAAGGCAGTTTTCAAGCTATCCGCTCTGAAAATCAGCATACCGATATTGACTATTGCAACCGTTCTTAATATCTGAAATGCAACATAAGGTTTTGACTTTCTGTTAATTCTGAGCGCTTTGCAAATCCGTTCAAACACAGGCTCAAGGAATTGACCTGTCATCATAAGAATATAGTAGTATAAACCATACACTATATACTTCCAGCTTGAGCCGTGCCAAAAGCCGTTTGAAAACCATACAAAAAACAGGGCAGTTGCGGTTGGTATCAGCTTTCCGTAATACGGACTGAGCTTTTGCCGGGTTTTATTTGAAATACTTTTGATACCCTTTGAAAAAGATACAGGGTAAAATATGTAATCCCTAAGCCATGTGCCGAGTGAAATATGCCATCTCTGCCAAAACTCGTTTATTGTTTTTGCAAAGAAAGGACGGGAGAAGTTTTCAGGCAGTTTAATTCCAAGCATATTGCCTAAGCCGCACATTACATCCATTACACCGGAAAATTCACAGTATAGCTGAAGCGTGTAAAATGCAATACCTGCAGCAGTGCCTATTCCGCTGAAATTCTCATAATTATCAAAGACGGAATTTACAAGAATTACAGCCCTGTCAGCAATGACTGTTTTCTTAAACAAGCCCCATAGCACTCTTAAGAATCCTTTGCTTATGTCTTCAATATTATTTTGCTTACCCTCGTATAGCTGCGGAGCTAATTCTCCGTACCGTGCAATAGGTCCCTCAACAACGGTAAGCATAAAAGACAAATACAGTGATACTTTTAAGGGATTCTTTTCTGCCTCGGTTCTGCCGTAATATACATCAACTATGTAGCTTACTGCCTGCAAAGAGAAAAATGAAATGCCTAACGGCTGAATAATACTGACATTATTGAATTCAGCAGAAAACACTGTATTTACGGTATCAATAAAAAAGTTGGAATACTTAGTAATTAACAGTAAAGATAATGCCGAAATAACTCCGACAGACATCGCTGCGCGTTTGTATCTGTTGTATCTTGCTTTAATCAGTTTCTTTTCTTCTTTTTCGGCAAGC
>CAMFTS010000089.1 GCA_945988915.1 uncultured Clostridia bacterium | reverse complement strand
CAAATTATACGCCTGTTAAAGTGAAAGATACTTCACTCAAAGTCGGAATCCCGACAAAAGTTAAAATTACAAGCAGTGATGATGAATACTGCTATGCAGAGTAAGGAGTGCTGATTATGAAAAAGAAAGTGCTGGCAATTATTTTAACAATTACGCTATTATTTAATCTGTCTGCGATTTGTTCTTTCGCAGAGAGCGCAGAATCGGTTGAAAAAGAACTCTATGAAATAGAAATAACCGGTACAGCTGATTATTTAAAAGCTTATGATGCTTTTGACCGTATTAACACATATCGTTCGAGAAACGGCTTTAACAATTTTATTGCCGATAAAGAATTATTTGATGCGGCTATGCAAAGAGCGGCTGAATGTGCAGTTTATTTTTCATCGGCAAGACCTGATGAAATGAATAATAAGGACTCATTCCAAAAGGCTGTTCCTGAAAAATTTGCAAACGGCTGTTATGAATATGAAAGTGCAATAATAAAGAACATTGATGACTTGTTTGATGAAAACAGAACAGCTTTTTACAACTTTTTAGCGTCAGGATACAAAACGGTTGGAATCGGTATTGTATATCATAACGGAATTTATTTTTTTGTTGCGTTAGCGTCAAATGCTCAGGGCGAGGAAGAGAAAACGAGAACTTTAACACAGGAAACAACCGATTTCAGTATTGTTTGCGATAAGCTTCTTGTTGAAGATATTATTACCGAGCCTGAATCGCTTGAACTTGAGGTGGGCAAAACAGACAGCGTATTTTTTGAAGCAACAAATTTAGGCTGGATTGATATCAATTTTATCATTAACCCCAAAACTGTAATTTCCTCGGATGAAAAGATTGCTTCTGCCGAAATTCTCAGAAATGCGGTAAAAGTCAACGCCTTAGCTGTCGGTGAAAGTGATATAACCGTTATACTGAAATCTGTTGACGGTAAAAATACTTTATCGGGAGCAATTACCGTAAGCGTTAAAGAGCGCGGAACGGACCCCGGCCCGAATGAAAATCCTGATGTTCTTCCCGGCGATGTTACAGGTGACGGCAAACGCTCGGTTGTTGACGCCAAGTGGATGCTTCAGATTCTTGCCGGTAGCAAATCTTTATCGGATGTTAACAGCGCTTCGTTAGATGTTAACGGTGACGGAAAGCTTTCCGTTGTCGATGCTAAATGGGTTTTGCAGATTCTTGCAGGCATAAGAGATGCCGAAACCTTAGAGACAATCAAAAAATAATATATTTACACAATAAAGACGGAGATTGATATATACATCAGTCTCCGTCATATTTTTATAATTGTTCAGTTTCTTATCATTTCAGCGAAATCTTCTTCCGAAATTATTTTTATTCCTAATTGCTGAGCTTTTGTAAGCTTACTGCCTGCGGCTTCACCGGCAAGTACATAATCGGTTTTTTTAGATACTGAAGATGCAGTTTTACCACCGAAGTTTTCTATTATTTCGGATGCCTGAGTTCTTGTAAAGCTTGTAAGTGTGCCCGTCAGAACGAAGGTCTTTCCGGAAAATCTGTCATCTACTACCTTCTTTTCGCTTTTCATATTCAATCCGAGCTCTTTTAAATCCTTAATAAGCTCTTGAGTCTGCTCAAGCGAGAAGAATTCAATTACAGAATCAGCCATTATTTCTCCGAACCCTTCAATTGAAAGAATGTCTGCTCTGTCAGCGTTTATGATTTTATCAATATCACCAAAGCTTTCGGCAAGCAGCTTCGCCGCTTTTTGACCTATATGGCGTATTCCTAAAGCAAATATCAGCTTGCCTAAGTCATTATCCTTCGACTTTTCAATAGCAAACTTGAAATTGTCGGCACTCTTTTTGCCTAAGCCTTCAAATTCGGCAATTCTTTCAAAATCGAGCCTGTAAATGTCAGCTGCAGTTTTTATTATGCCTTCATTTACCAACATCTCAAGGATTGCATCGCCTAAACCTTCAATATCCATAGCGTCTCTTGAACAGAAATGAATCAGATTGCGAAGCAACTGAGCAGGACAGTCAGGGTTATTGCACCTGACAGCCGCTTCTCCGTTCTCTCTGGATACTGCCGCACCGCATGACGGACAAACCTTAGGCATTTCATAAGGAACGGGATTATCACAGTGCTTTGAAACACATAAAATTTCGGGAATAATATCTCCGGCTTTTCTGATTATAACATCATCGCCTATGCAGATACCTTTTTCTTTTATGAAATCTTCATTGTGCAGTGTTGCACGGCTTACGGTTGAACCTGCAACAAGCACAGGCTCAAGAACTGCTGTCGGAGCAAGAATTCCCGTTCTGCCGACAGAAATTTCAATATCTATAAGCTTGGTCTCTTTTTCTTCAGGGGGATACTTCCATGCAAGAGCCCATTTCGGAAATTTCGCCGTACTGCCGAGCATTTCTCTGTGGTCGAACCTGTTTACCTTTATTACGGCGCCGTCAATATCAAATTCAAGCGTACCTCTTATTTGACCTATTCTGTTAAGCTCTTCAATGACTTCTTCGACAGTCGAAAATTCATTGTAAAACGGGACTGTTTTAAAGCCCAGACTCTTTATATAATCAAGCGATTGCTTGTGGGTTGTAATATCTTTTCCGTCAATCTGCTGAATATTGAATACGAATATGTCAAGGCCTCTTTGCGCGGCAATTTTTGAATCTTTCTGCCTTAAGCTTCCTGCGGCGGCATTTCTCGGATTTTTAAAGGGCTTTTCGTCGTTTAATTCTTGCTTTTTTACTATTTCAAGAAAGTTCTCTCTCGGCATATACACTTCACCGCGAACTTCAATGAACGGTAGCTTTTCATTTAATGCAAGAGGGACAGAACGAACAGTTTTAAGATTTGCCGTGACATCTTCACCGGTAACACCGTCACCTCGCGTTGAACCTCTGGAGATAATACCGTCTGAATATTCAAGTGAAACTGAAAGTCCGTCAATTTTAGGCTCAACAACATAGGTAGCGTCAGGACAAACCTCTCGTACTCTTTTATCAAAGTCATATACTTCATCAATACTGAAAGCGTCTTGTAAGCTCTCCATTTTTACAATATGAGTTACGCTTTGAAACAGATTTTTATCGGCAGAGCCTCCGACTCTGTGAGTAGGTGAATCTGCTGTTAATAATTCCGGGTATTCCTCTTCAATACTGTTAAGCTCGCGCATGAGCATATCATATTCATAATCTTCAATATCGCTTTCGTTTTCGACATAATAACGGTAAATGTGATGATTCAACTCTTTGCGCAGTTGTTCTGCACGGGCTTTTTTCTGTTCGTAATCAGTCATAGTATCCCTCCGATAATATTATATAAATTATACCATACAAATATCATTTTTACAATGCCAATCATCATACACTTAAATAAGAAAATTCGGAGGTGTATTATGAGAAGAGTATCAGCAGTATTGATATCTGTTTGTATTTTAATGACGGCTTTTATTATTCCGTCCTTTGCCGAGGAATATCCGCAAATGCAGGTTGAGGTCAACGCAAAGGCAGCCGTTTTAATGGAGGCGGAAACAGGAAAGGTTTTAATGGCAAAAAATGCTGATGAAAAATTGTATCCTGCTTCGGTTACAAAAATAATGAGCTTATTGCTGATAAGCGAAGCTATCGATTGCGGAAAAATTTCACTTACTGATGTAGTTACGGCAAGCGCTGAAGCCTGTGAAAAAGGTGGCTCTCAGATTTGGTTGAAAGAGGGAGAGCAAATGACGGTTGATGATTTGCTTAAAGCTACTGCTATTGCAAGTGCAAACGATGCCTGCACAGCTTTGGGCGAGTTCTTGGCAGGTGACAATACTTCCTTTGTCAAAATGATGAATGACCGAGCTAAGCAACTCGGAATGAAAAACACGAATTTTGAAAACTGCACCGGGCTTGACGATACTGCCGAAAATCATTTAACTACGGCATATGATGTAGCTCTGATGTCAAGAGAACTGATTAAACATGAAAGAGTTCTTAATTATACTACTACCTGGATGGATTCGCTCAGAGCAGGGAAAACAGAACTCGTTAACACAAATAAGCTGATTAAGACTTATAAAGGAATAACAGGTCTTAAAACAGGAACAACGTCAAAAGCCGGGTGCTGTGTCAGTGCAACCGCTGAAAGAAACGGGCTGAAATTAATTGCGGTAGTAATGGGAAGCGATAACAGTAAAGAAAGATTTGCAAGCGCAAAAGCTATGCTTGATTGGGGATTTGCAAATTATGCGGCTGTTGAATTAACCGTTGATAAAAACCTGATTACAGATGTAAATGTTTTGTCAGGATTTGAGAAGACAGTTAAGCCCATTGCCGAAATCGGTACAACAGTATTAGTAAAAAAAGGGGATGAGAATAATATTGAAACAGTAACGGATTTGCCTATCGATGTTGAAGCACCGGTTGAAAAAGGTCAGGTTCTGGGCGAGGTGAAATTTTTGCTGAATAATGAAGAAGTCGGACACATAAAACTGTATGCTGAAAAAGAAATAAAGAAAATGACTCTTTTTGAACAGTTAAAGAGATTTCTGACTGCAGTTTGCACTTGAATTTTAATAATTATTACATAATATTAAAGTTGTTTA
>CAMFTS010000088.1 GCA_945988915.1 uncultured Clostridia bacterium | reverse complement strand
GAGCGTTCACTTGTTTTTGCAGATACAGTAGTTCGTGTTAATCCGAATTTTGCACTTGCAATGCACATTGATACTGACGAATCAAATGCAGTTCTTGCATCTACAGGCACAATGGGTATCATTCTTGACTGATAAAATCCTAAATACAATAGTTAAGCCTCCTGATTTCAGGAGGCTTTTTACGGACTATTATAAAGAAAAAACTCTCACCGAAAGGTGAGAGTAAGTTCATTCAGCAATTAAGTTAAGCTCTTGTAACCTTGCCTGAACGAAGGCAACGAGTGCAAGCATAAACTCTTTTAGGAGAGCCGTTTACGATTGCTCTAACTCTTTTTACATTTGGCTTCCATGTTCTGTTAGAACGTCTGTGTGAGTGAGAAACTTTAATGCCGAAAGCAACATCTTTTCCGCAGAATTCACATTTTGCCATAGTTGTAGGCACCTCCTTTAATCGATAACAGTCAGTATTTTAACAGAATATTTGAATAATTGCAAGTGTTTTTTCAGAAAAATATTATATTTTTTAAAATATTATCGATATTCTGTGAAAAAAGCAAAAAAGTTATCAAAAAACACTTGCATTTTATATTCTTATAATATATAATTTAGAAAACGAACATTTGTACGATTGAGAGGTAATTGACAGTATGGCAAAAACAAGCGTTTCAAAAAATGAAAATAAAAAGAAAGCTCTTGAAATAGCTCTTTCCCAAATAGAAAAAAAATACGGCGACGGTGCAATTATGCGTCTCGGCGAAAGTAATACGCTTAATGTTGAAGCTCTTTCAACAGGTTCTATTGCGCTTGATGTTGCCACAGGCATAGGCGGGTTCCCCAAGGGCAGAATTATCGAAATTTACGGGCCTGAATCTTCAGGTAAAACGACACTTGCTCTGCATGCGGTTGCTCAGGCCCAGAAAGCAGGCGGAGAAGCAGCTTTTGTTGATGCCGAACATGCACTTGACCCTGTTTATGCAGCAAATTTAGGCGTTGATGTTGACTCTTTGCTTGTTTCACAGCCCGATGACGGTGAACAGGCTCTTGAAATAGTTGATGCTCTTGCGCGTTCGGGCGCTTTGGATGTTATTGTAGTTGACTCCGTTGCGGCTCTTGTTCCGAAATCTGAAATAGACGGCGAAATGGGCGACAGCCATGTCGGCGCACACGCAAGACTTATGTCACAAGCTATGCGCAAGCTTGCAGGCGTTATTGCGAAGTCGGATACAATTATTATCTTTATTAACCAGCTTCGTGAAAAAGTCGGAGTAATGTTCGGCAATCCCGAAACAACGACCGGCGGCCGCGCTCTCAAGTTCTATGCAACTATTCGTATGGATGTTCGCAGAACAGAAACACTCAAAGGCTCAGACGGTGAATTTATAGGTGCACATACAAAGGTTAAGGTAGTTAAAAACAAGGTTGCTCCGCCTTTCAAAACCGCAGAATTTGACATTATGTTCGGTGAGGGTATTTCTCATTACGGCGAACTTGTAGATCTTGCCGTGAATTACGAAATTATCAAAAAGAGCGGCGCATGGTTCTCTTACGGTGAGTCAAGAATTGCACAGGGCAGAGAAAATGCAAAGCAGTATCTTCGTGATAATCCGGAGATTGCCGATGAAATCGAGGCAAAAATCCGCGAGAAATTCGCAGAAGATAAAACTGAAGATAAGAAAGATGACTTATCCGATGAAGCTATTACTTACAGACCGGTACAGACTACAAAGGATGCCGCAAGAGCAAAAATTGATGTAATTGTTGATGACGAATGAAATTAAGTGTTAAGCCCGGCAGAGGCGAAAAAGTACATGTTTATATTGATGATGAATACCGTATGACTTGCGACGGTAATTATTGGTATTCTGAAAAATGGCATAAATTAAAAGAAATTGATGAACAGGAGTTGGTCGAGCTTGAAAACTCGGTCAACTCCCGTCGTGCGTTTTTAAACGGAATGAGCCTGCTTTCACGCAGGGCACATTCCAAAAAAGAATTATTGTTAAAGCTTTTGCAGAAATATCCTGAACAGGCGGCACAGCAGGCGGTTGAGCGCCTTGAAGAGCTTCTGCTTATAGACGATGAAAAGTTTGCATATCACTATGCACAGGAGCTTGCTGAACGAAAAAAATTTGCACCAAAGAGAATTGAAGCTGAGCTTAAAGCCAAAGGTATTGATTCCCAAACGGCAAGAAAAGCAATAAATTCACTTGACAAAGACGATTTTAATCGTATTATATTATTGATAAATTCAAAATACGCAAATAAGCTTTCAGATGAGAAGGATTTAAGGAGAACTGTTAATTCTCTTTTGCGTATGGGATATAATTATTCTGAAATAAAAAAAGCAATTTCGACCGTAAAAGAAGGAATAGGTTGTGATGAATACTATGAGTAAGAGAATAGGTATGATTTCTTTAGGTTGCTCAAAAAATCAGATTGATGCCGAAATTATGCTTGCAAGCGTTGCAAAACGCGGATTTGAAATCACTGATGATGTTGACGGCGCAGATGCCGTAATTATAAATACCTGCGGTTTTATTGAGGACGCCAAGAAAGAAGCCATTGAAAACATACTCGATATGATTGAACTGAAAAACGAGGGGGTAATCGGTAAAATTATTGTGACCGGTTGTCTTGCAGAACGCTACAAAGAAGAAATTCTCAAGGAATTTCCGGAAGTTGATGCCGTTGTCGGTCTTGGTTCTAATAAGGATATTGCAGATATTTGTGAAAGAGCAATCGGCGGCGAACAGCTTGAATCCTTTGGCGAAAAAACATGCCTGCCTCTTAACAGCGAAAGAATGCTCACAACACCCGGTTATTTTGCTTACATTAAAATTGCCGAGGGCTGTTCCAATCACTGTACTTACTGCGCAATTCCGTCAATTCGCGGCGAATTCCGCAGCCGTGCGCCTAAGGAAATACTCAAGGAAGCTCAGGATTTGGTAAGAGCAGGCGTAAAAGAGCTGATAGTTGTTGCTCAGGATACAAGCCGTTACGGTGAAGATTTATTCGGCAAATCGGCATTACCGGCGCTTCTGACTTCTCTTAACGGTATTGAAGGACTTGAATGGATAAGGGTTCTTTATTGTTATCCCGAGAGAATAACAGATGAATTACTTGATGCTTTTGCTCATAACGATAAGGTTCTTAACTATTTTGACATTCCTATTCAGCATGCAGATTCAAGTGTTTTGAAAAGAATGAACAGAAAAGGCGACAAGGAAAGTCTGTTAAACCTTGTTAATAAGATTAGAAAAAAGATGCCTGACGCCGTAATAAGAACTACATTGATAACAGGCTTCCCCGGTGAAACAGAAGAAAATTTCGAAGTCCTTTCGGATTTTGTCGAAAAGGCAAAGTTTGACAGACTCGGCTGCTTTGCTTATTCGCAGGAGGAGGGAACACCTGCTGCGCTTTTGCCTGACCAAATTGACGAAGAGGTCAAAAAAGAGCGAGGCGAAGCAATTATGGAACAGCAGTACAGAATTTTTGAAAAACTCAATGAAAAAAATATAGGCAAGGTTTACCGTACCGTAGTTGAGGGCTATGATGCTTATACAGACACATATTTCGGCAGAACTTGGCGTGATGCACCTGAAATCGACGGCACTGTTAATTTCACTTGCGGATATGAACTGAATGAAGGCGATTTTGTTGATGTTGAAATTATGGGCACCAACGAATACGATTTAATCGGAGAGGTAATATGAATTTTAATACACCTAATAAACTTACAATAGCAAGAATTATAATAACACCTGTTTATCTTGCAGTTATACTTTGGGACAGTCTTCCTCACAGATTTTTAATTGCAACACTCATTTTTTCAATAGCAGCAATAACTGACGCGATTGACGGTAAGCTTGCCAGAAAGAATAATCAGATAACAAATTTCGGTAAATTGCTTGACCCTATTGCAGATAAGGTTTTAACAACATCTGCTCTGCTTGCATTTATGACTATGGGACTTTGCAATATTTGGATTGTTATGATAGTTCTCACAAGGGAGTTTACAATAGCTTCAATCAGAATGATAGCCGCAGCAAACGGGGTTGTTATCCCTGCAAATATTTGGGGAAAAGTAAAAACTGTCAGCCAAATGACATTTACCATTGAAATTATGCTTCTTTGTGAAACAGACTATATTATAAGAGATGTATTAAATTCAGATATTCTCTTAAAACTGCCTGAGTTTATCAATTTAGCAAGTGTTTCTAACTTCCTTTTGTGGATTACTGCTATACTTACCATAATTTCAGGTGTGATTTATATTAAAGACAGTAAAAATGTAATAGATTTTTCAAAATAATAGTGCATTTTTAAAGACTTTGTGATATACTGTATTAAAATAAAAAATGCTTTGATTAAGAAGAGTAACATTTTTCTTTTTTTCAGAGAAACGGTGTCATAGGCTGAAATCACCGTTATTAAAGAATTATGTGAAGTGCGCTTATGAGCAGGCAAGGGGAAATCAGTATCCTTGCACGGCTGACACCGTTAACAGTCTTTGAGTTATAAAACGGAGTGGAACCGCGAACGACGCCTTCGGAGCCTTTTGGGCTGTGAAGGCTTTTTTTATTTATTGGAGTTGATAATTATGTTTGACC
>CAMFTS010000087.1 GCA_945988915.1 uncultured Clostridia bacterium | reverse complement strand
TGCAGGTACAGAGGCAAGCGGTACAAGTAATATGAAATTTATGCTCAACGGCGCTGTAACTCTCGGTACAATGGACGGTGCCAACGTTGAGATTTATGACGCTGTCGGTGATGATAATATATTCATCTTCGGTATGAGCACTCCCGAAGTTCAGCGTTTGCAGAAATGCGGATATGACCCGCAGAATTATTACAATAATAATTCGGAGCTTCAGAAGATTCTCAACTTTGCAAATCAGGTCGGTATCAACGGTCAGTTCTTCCACGAAGTAACTTCAAGTATTATTCATCACGATCCTTATATGGTGCTTGCCGATTTTGAGGATTACAGAAGAAAACAGCTTGAAATATCTCAGGCTTACACAAACCGCGATAATTGGAATAAAATGGCGCTTATGAATATTGCAGGCGCAGGCATTTTCGCAGCAGACAGAGCTATTAACGAATATGCAAGCAACATCTGGAATACAAAGTCAGCTTTCACTGATGAAAAGCTTCCTGCAAAGAAGCCCGTTGCAAAGAAGCCTGTTGAAAAGAAACCGGCAGAGAAAAAAGTTGCAGAGAAAAAAGCTCCGGCTAAAAAGGCAGATACAAAAACGACTGCGAAAAAACCGGCAGACAAGAAAGCCCCCGCAAAGAAAACAACAAAGAAATAATCAGTTGTAAAGTAAAAACCGTCAAGGAATCCCTTGACGGTTTTTCTTTGTTTGTATTGAAGCAGTATTTTGCCGTGAATTATTGTTTGTACTTTTCCGCCTGGAGAGTAAACATTTTTGCATATGTGCCGTTTTGAGACATCAGTTCTTCGTGTGAGCCTGCCTCAATAATTTCTCCGTTTTCCATTACATAAATTTTATCGGCAATAACGGTAGTTGATAACCTGTGCGAAATAAAAATAACCGTCTTGTGCTCAGCCGCTTCAAGCATAGCCTGATTGAGCTTATACTCAGCTATCGGGTCGAGATTTGCCGACGGCTCGTCAAGAATGACATACGGACAATTCTTATAAAAAGCACGGGCTATTGCAATTTTCTGTGCTTCGCCGCCCGAAAGCATAATACCCTCGTCGTCAAATTCTCTTAAGAGCTCGGTATCGGTACCGTTTTTAAGTTCCTTAGAGAATCCGCTGTGCCGAAGTGCCTCAAGTACGGCATCGGTATTAACCTCTTTGTCAAGTGCGACATTTTCGCCGACAGTACAGGCAAAGGTCTGGAAATCCTGGAATACCGCCGCAAACCTGTCACGGTGCGAGGATACCGTACAATCCTTGATATTCTCGCCGTCAATAAGGATTTCACCGTCGGACACATCATAAAGACGCAGTAACAAATTAGTAAGTGTTGTTTTACCTGCACCGTTGTACCCCACAAGGGCAATCTTTTCATATGGCTTAATGTCAAGATTTATGTTATTAAGCGTGGGCTTGTCGTTGCCCGGATAAGTAAACGACATATTTCTGATTGAAATTGTTTTCGGCTCGGTAATTTCAGCTTCTTTTTCGCCGTTTTTGATTTTAAAATCGCTCTTCAGGAATTCTCTGTATTTTTCTATCATTTTAGCGCGCTCCGAGAATACGGCATTTGCCCAAACGGTCAGGAAATTAATCGACATCGCAATAGAATACGCACCGTTAAAAGTTGCGACAAAATCACCTGCCGAAAGCGTTTTCTTAACGAGCACGCAGTAGCCGAGATACAGCGGAAGAATAAACATAAAGCCGAAAGCCTGAACGCCAATCTGCTGAACGGCATAGCAAGAAGCTATCTTTTTCCAATATTTCTTTTGGTTGGCGATAACATCATCCGCCGCGTCGTTATAGCGTTCCATTAAAAGCGGACGAATATCATTCATTCTGACTTCCTTTGCATAATCCTGCAAATAGAATATACGCTGGAAATAGTCGCTTCTTCGGTGGAATTTTGTGTTGTCAATTCTTCTGCCCATCTGGAGCTGACCTATTTTCGTACTCAACGGCATAAATATCAGAATTGTAACAACTATTATTACAAGACATAAAGGGTCAATAGACAGAATTACCGAAGCGATTGTAACAAGTGAAATGACATTCGCAATATAATGCTGAACAAGGCCTAAAAGTCCCTGAATGTTATCTGATGACGATTCAATTGTCAAGATAAAATTGTTATAGAAATCAGGATTGTCATAGCTTTCAAGGTCAAGTGTATGAGCCTTTTCGTAAAGCTTCGAATTCAGCTTGTAATAAAGCCGTTCCCGTGCCATATTCCAATAAAACTCTCTGTAAAGAAGAGTTAAAACATTGCCGGCGATTAAAACACCTGCAATAGCTAAAACCGCATAGTAAATTCTTTCAAGGTCTTTGCCCTCCGATACAACATCAATTATGTATTTAATGCCGACAACAGAGATTAATCTCGGCGGGAGCGTTCTGAGAATACCCGACATTATATCGCCGATAACAAGACCGGGTGAAAGCTTAAACATAAGCCCCAGGAAGAACATTATATTTGAAAACATAGAATGCTCTGTATTTCTTTTTTCCTTTTTATTAAACATTTTCTTCGCCCTCCTCTCTGTTATATCCGGAGGCCTGAAGCCTGAACATTTCGCTGTATTGTCCGCCCGAAGCCATAAGCTCTTTGTGTGTTCCGCTCTCAAGGATACTTCCGTTTCCGAGAACGAATACCCTGTCGGAAAGTACAGCTGATGACAGTCTGTGCGAAATATAAATTACCGTTTTTTCCTTTGTTGCGGAAATCAGATTTTCATACATTTTATACTCTGCAATAGGGTCGAGCGCAGACGACGGCTCGTCAAGAATCGCAATTTCATATTCGCTTGCAAACAGTCTTGCAGTTGAAACCTTTTGATTTTCTCCTCCCGAAAGACCTGCGCCGTCTTGGTCAAATTCTCTTGTGAGAACTGTATCTCCGCCGTTCGCAAGGGATTTTACTTTATCCCATACTCCCGCCTGTTCAAGCGCTTTTTGTGCCTTGCGCTTATCCTCCTCGTTACATTCACGGCACATTACATTTTCAAATACCGATACGGCAAAATTCTTATAATCCTGAAATACCGTTGCAAAAGAGTTCCTCAAAGAATCAACCGTGTATTCTTTTATATTTATACCGTTATAAAGAATTTCACCGTCCGTAACATCGTAAAATCTTAAAATAAGTTTAACAAGCGTAGATTTTCCTGCACCGTTCACGCCGACAACGGCAACCGTTTCTCCCCTGTTGATTTTAAACGATACATTTTCAAGAGCATTCTTCTTTGCGCTCGGGTACTTAAATGTTACATTCTTAAATTCAAGAGTTTCAAAACGGCCTGCTGTTTTATCTCCGTCTTTTATGCTTGTTTCCTGTTCAAAGAAATCGCGCAAATTCTGAAAATACAAAGCCATCTGTGCCATTTCGTCAACACTTTCGGCTACAACCATTGTAGCTTCCCGAACGGTAGCAATTGCCGAAACCACAACCGAAAAGCCTGAAATTGTCATTGTATTCTTTTTTACAAACTGATAACCCGCATAGGCATAAGTGCCGATTATGGGAATAAACTCAGAAAACAATGTGCTTATCATACTGTAAACGAACAGCGCAACTCCGTAGCTTTTCAGAATTTGAATATTCGCTTTAATGGCGGCGTCAAATCTTTTCATCATAACAGAGAAAATGTTTGATGTTCTCATATCCTTTGCGAAATCCTTCAGAAATACCGTTCTTTGAATATATGCTTTTGTACGGTTATTGCCTGTCATTTCCAAATCTCTTTTATATACCGCCTTGCTCTTTGCAATTTCAATAATGAATACAAGCATAGTCGGTACCAGGAAAAGCAAGTACTCAGGGTCAATGGCTGTAACCGTACCGATTACAAGTACGAGTGACAGTATGCCGCTGACAGCATTTGCAAAGTCATAACACACAATATCAAAATATCCTGCTGACATTATGAGTGTTGCGCGTTGATATTTGTCATAAAATTCAGGATTTTCATACTGCCCTACATCGAGCATAGTTGCCTTTTCAAATACCATATTGTTCAGGACTTTCAAAACATTCTTTGTAGAAACCTGTCTTACATAAGCGGCAATCCATGTTGTAAGCTTCGTGAACAAAGCTATGGCAAAAAACAAGAGCAAATCGCGGAAATATTCGTTAAAATTGCCGCCTGAATCAATTACGGTCAGCAAAACTTTCAAGAACAGAATACTTTGAATATAATGCTGAAAAATATTATCGATTAAGTAGCTGAATATATAGCTTAAAAGCAAACGCTTATCGGCTTTCCATACAAGAGTCAAAGCGTATTTAACATTTTTCCAAACGGGAACTTTTATATTCTCGTGAAGCCTTATATACCTCATATCTTCCTCCTTTTAAATTAAAAAACAAAAAGCACTGCCGACACCGACAGTGCAAACTGAATATCCCAAATAAACTTAAATAAGTTAATCGCAAGAATGGGGTAAAAGGTTTGTGCTTTCGGGGCAGAATGTTAAAACAACAGAATCCATTGGGAGATACTGCTCTGGTCTTTCAAGATGTTCAAAACGGGACTGAGTTTTGTTAAATATAATCATTTTTCTGCCTCCTTTTGCATAATATTTTTGTTACGTAACAGATTAAAGAATAACACAAGC
>CAMFTS010000086.1 GCA_945988915.1 uncultured Clostridia bacterium | reverse complement strand
AAGTCTGTCGAGCATATAAACAGGTCTTGAATTGAACAGCTCTGAAAAACCGTTTTGGCAAAGCACGGGGAATTCAATACCCTTTCTGTCGGTCAGTTTGCTTTTGCGCTTACATTCCGCACAGGTTTTGCCGTTTTTTATCGGACAGTTCCTTGTGAGCATTAACGGGATTCTGCCGTAAACTATACATCCTCTTTTTGTTTCGGATTTAATTCTTGCCGTTTGGCTTGCCGTAAGCTCATATGAAAGTACGGCTTCCTCCGCTCCGAGCTGTGAAAGTTCTGAAAGAGATATGCTGTTATATATATTAAGAAACGGTCCTCCGATAACTTTCTTTCCCGCATTTCTTGCAATTGCTACACCGTCGAGAGTATTGCATAAAGCATAATCTGCGGTACTCTTTCTGAGCTTTTGCGTCAAATCCTCTGCATTATTGAAAACGCCTCTCGGAATTATAAGCCCTGCATTGTATTTTTTAATTAAATTTTCATCTGCATCAAACGGCAGAAAAATTCTGTCGCAGTTAATACCTTCAGGAATTTGACTTTCATCATAAAAACATATATAGGTTTTCTTATTCTGAATAATTCTGTCTTTCGACGGAAAGTAAAAATCATTTACTTTATAGTCATTCTTCTGTACGAGCTGTTCACTCAGAGACGCAAGAGCTTCTCTTCTCATTGAATTTACAGCCGAAACGGGAATGCTTATGTTTTCATCAGTTTTGCACTCGATTTCCCCGGATTTAAAAACCGTTCCGCCGCATTTTGTAAGCTGAGCAACAATTTTTTCGGCAGTCAAAGGCTTATTCACAGCTTTTTCGCAAATGACATCGGAGTTGACACAAGCTGACGCATTCCCTGTTTGCGCGGTCAGTACGGGATGCTCATTTTCAACAGCAGTGAATACAAAGTCAACCGTATGAACGGGCGTTTCCTTTTCATATGTTTTGGCGTATTTTTTCAGAAGTTCGGCGGTTGCCGATGTCACATTCTCTTTTTGACGGTAACCGAACATTTCTCTGCCGAGTTGTTCTTCGTAATACCCTTTGGTAAATCCCGAACGCGAAAAAAGTGATTCTAAATCCTGTCTGCGTTCCCGTGAATATTCACCGTTTAAGCTTTCTCTGCAAGCAGTAACTGCGGCGGCTACATATTCCGGACGCTTCATTCTGCCCTCTATTTTGAACGATTTTATTCCAAGCTCCGAAAGCTCTTTTACTTCTTCAACAAGTGAAAGATCCTTTAAGCTTAAATCGTTTCCCGTTCCGCCCTCTGCTGCAAAAGGCAATCTGCAAGGCTGAGCGCACAGGCCTCTGTTTCCGCTTCTTGAGCCGAGCACTGCACTTAAAAGACACTGACCCGAAACACTCATACACAGAGCACCGTGAACAAACATTTCAAGTTCAACAGGTGAATTCTTTGCTATATATTCTATTTCTCTCTTTGAAAGCTCTCTCGGAAGAACTGCACGGGTAAATCCCAAATTCTTTAACAGCTTTAATCCCTCAAGGGTACCTGTCGAAAGTTGAGTTGACGCGTGTAGTTCTATATCGGGACACATTTCGCGAACGATTTTTACAGCCCCTAAATCCTGCAAAATAAGCGCATCTGCTTTTGCTTGACAGATACGCTTAACTGTGCTTTTAAGTTCATCAATTTCATCATCACTTACAAGTGTGTTAAGTGTGATATGACATTTTACTGCGTGAAGATGACAAAACTCGACTGCTTTTACAAGCTCGTCAGCTTCAAAATTACCGGCATTTCTTCTTGCATTGAAATTTCCCGTTCCGAAATAAACGGCATCGGCACCGCTTCTGACTGCGGATACAAGAGCCTCATAATTGCCGGCAGGAGCTAAAATCTCAGTTTTCATTTTCTTTTTCCGAAAAGAGATTAATCTGGCTTGATTTTGCTTTTGCTTCTTCTTTCATTCGCTCAATTTCTCTTTTATAAAAATCTCTTTCGGACTGTGCCTGAGCCGCATCCTCAAGATATGCCTTAATTTCCGCTCTGATTTCTTCTGTACGCTGCTCTGCCTTTTTACAGTTACAACCGTATTCAAGTGCAACAAGAATTGCAATTTGATTGGTTGAAATATGCGGATTAACGGTTTTAATTTCGTTAATCTTCAAGTTTATTTCTTTCGCAAGGCTCTGTGTAAACTCTACGGACTCGTCGGTTTTAAGTGTGTAATCTGTGCCTGCAATTTTAACTGTAACGCTGTTTTTAACTTCCAATGATTTTTTGTTTTCCATATTTTACACCTCTACCTTTAATTTAATGATTATATTATACAATAAACTTTATGAAACTGCAACAATCAACTGCATTTTTTATAAACAAGAATTGAAAATTCAAGCTCTGTTGAAAGTTCCTGTAAAGTATTTAACCTTGCCTGTTCAAGCTTGCCTGTTTTATAATAATACGGAGTCATCATAAACAGATTCATTATATCTTGGTTACCATCAATATTTACCGTATATTTTACCGGCCTGTTTTTAACGAGTTCAAAACCGTCAATATTAAAATCGCTTATCTCATTTTTATACGGTGTATCATAAACCGCTTTCTTTAATGAGTACAAATGATTTTCAAGCGGAATAGCCATTATCATATATCCGCCTTTTTTAAGTATCCTTTTAAATTCTTTTTCACTGTGCGGTGAAAATATCTCCAAAATGATATCGGCGCTTTCGTCTTTTACGGGAATTGAAAAAGAACTTGCGACCGCGAATTCAACTTTACCGCTTCTTTTGGAAGCAAAAGCGATTTCATCTTTTGAAATGTCA
Source organism: uncultured Clostridia bacterium (assembly GCA_945988915.1). GTDB lineage: Bacteria > Bacillota > Clostridia > Oscillospirales > Acutalibacteraceae > Fimenecus. Next base: position 1,862 of record CAMFTS010000086.1, on the reverse strand, counting down.
AAACCTGCAACGGTAACATTACTGATTGAATCGGCAATTTGCGTTGTGTAATAACCCTCTCCGCAACCGCAGTCGATTATAGCATCACCGGGCTTTGCGAACTCTTTTACCGAGTCGATTATCGCATTCAAGAATCTGTCATAATATCCTTTATTCAAAAAATCGCGCCTTGCTAAAGTCATAAGCCTGTTATCACCGTGATTGCCTCCTTTTGAGCCTGTCAGCAAATTCACATAGCCTTGCTTAGCTATATCAAAACAGTGTCCGTTTTGACATTTATAAGAATTTTCATATCTCTGCAAATCCTCTCTGCATACGGGACAGATAAACAGCATAAATATCACCTAAACTATAATAAAGCATTTCTTTAGATTTTTCAACCGATTCTACAAAATGTTAATGCTTTTCTGTCGGATTTCAGTCAAGACAGATTTCATAAAAAGGCATAAATTAAGGCTCACTTTATTAAAAGGAGCCTTAGTTTTTATTTCATATTTTTTAAATTCTCTTTCTTCAAGTCTTTCAAAACAACTTTAATCTTTTCGCGGTCTTCATCTGAACAAAGACGGTACATAGAAAGAACTTCTTTTTCATCTTTCACGAGCTCGCTTACAAGCGTTTCTCCCTGCTCTTTTTTTATACTCAGGTTTGAATCAAACACGCTGAGCTCTTTACTCGGATCAATATTAATAATGTAATCAACCGTGATTCCGAAAACCTTTGCGAAAGCAGAAAGAAGACTGATATCCGGTCTGTTTCTGCCGGTTTCGTAGGAAGCATAAGTCGAACGTTCTATTTCAAGCAAATCCGAAATCTGCTGCTGTGTAAATTTGTTCTTTTTTCTAATTAGCTTTAGTTGTTCGTTAAGCACAAAGACACCACCTAAAAATTATGAAAATATTATAAATCATAGGCTTTAATCTGTCAATAGAGCCCGTGCTATTTTGCGACATTTAATCAGCTGATTAACCCAAAGCAATCGTTTCTGATTTTCTTGTACCTGCAACGATTTGTACTGTCAATTCTCATTCCGTTACCATTTAGATATTGCTCGTGATTTTCTTTAAGTTTGTCTTTATTTGCAAGTGCCTTTGTGCAATCAATGGTTACAGTGCATTTAACAAGCTTTTCAGGTTCGGTTGCAGTAACCTTTGTTGTACTTATTTTTGTTACTGCACCCTTTGCTGTGCTTGCTTCAAGAGTTGTACTGATAACATTTTTATTTGTTGTCTTGCCAACAAGTCAGCGCTTAAACAATGCATTGATATATCTGTAATAATCGGTATCAATCATATTGACAGTTTCATTTGTAGTTCTGAATTGCCAATTTCCGTAAGCTCTGCCGGGAACATTCATTCTTGCATCAGAACCAAAGCCGCATAAATCCTGGAATGAAATAATTGCAATTCTTGACGGACTGCGCCAAACTGTTTCAATAATTGCACGGCAAGACGGACTGTGATATCCGCCCTCTCCCCAATTATCACTTTTAAAATTACAGTAATCAAGTGCAAATTTTCTTTGATCGGGTGTTGCTTCCCAAAGCCATGCAAGTAATGTTGTATTGTCATGCGTTCCGACATAAGCCACTGAATTTGCCGGGTAGTTATGAGGTAAATGAGTGCTGTCACAGTTAGGGTCAAAGCCGAATTGAATAACTCTCATACCGGGGAACTGAGTATCTTCAAGAAGTTTTACAACATCTTCACCGAATGTTCCCAAGTCTTCGGCAATAATCGGCGGCTCGCCTATTTCCTCTTTAACAGCGTCAAAGAGTTTCATTCCCGGACCGACAAGCCATTCGCCTGTTTTTGCGGTTTCTGCATCGGCAGGAACAGCCCAATAAGATGCAAATGCTCTGA
>CAMFTS010000085.1 GCA_945988915.1 uncultured Clostridia bacterium | reverse complement strand
GTTTTTTTGTCATAAATATACACACCGTTGTTGAAGAGCTGTCCTGAATAAACTGGGAATCGAATCATAACGTCTTTTGCCTTTGATGCAATAGGAGCACCACAATTTGGGCAATTTGGAGCATTCTCCGAAACTTCTTTTCCGCAATCCGCACATTTTACTAATGCCATAATTTTTACCTCGTTTCTAAAAATTCTGTTTTCACAGTAACAAAAGAATAACAAAAATATGTCAAAAAATCTTATGCTCAAAGCATAGTGTTGAAATTTGCTTAAATTAGTGATAAACTCATTTTAGAAAAGGGTGGATGTAATGAAAAAAGACACAACAAAAATGCTTGAAGAGTTACAGAATTGTTCAGAGTTTAATGACTTTTACAAGGAAAATGCGAAATATACTATTGATACTACATTGTCAGAGTATTTGAACGAGCTTATTAAAGAAAAAGATATCACTAAAGCACAGATAATTAAAAATGCTGAAATGAGCGAAGTATATGCTTATCAAATCTTTGCGGGAATGAGAATACCTGACAGAAAAAAGCTTTTGTGCCTTGTATTTGGAATGGGACTTAATTTAGATGAGACACAAAAATTACTTAAGTGTACAGGCTACTCTCCGCTTTATGCAAAGCTTGAATTTGATTGTGTTGTTATTTATGGTATTTGTAAAAGGATGTCAATAGTTGAAGTGAATGAGTTGCTTTATGACTATGGAATGGAGACTTTGGGATGAGTACAGAACAAAAGAATATCTGCCCTTATTGCAATGCTCCGTTACAAGAAAATGCATCATTTTGTCTTCATTGTATGAGAAGTCTTGACGAAAAAATTAGCGTTGAAAAGGTCAAAGTAAAAAGCAAAAGAAAATATGTTTTTATAGCAATTTGTTTAAGCGTATTATTACTTGTTGCTATTGTTTTGGGCTTTGCTTTAAGTGAAAAATCAAATCAAGAAGATATGAGTATAGATAAGTTTGTGCAGACCGCTAATACAATTACTGACAGATTAGGTTATAGCAAATTATTGTATCCGACTGAGATTTCAAGAATAGGTGAAAATCCAAACACAGGGTATGTAACATATTCTGTTAAAACAAATTTAACTGGTGCAACAGCATATCTTTTTGTTTATGATGATGGCGAAAAAGTTTTTTCTATATGCGATGTTAGCGAGGAAGAACTTGATGATGCAAAGAAAATTTGTCTTTGTGTTGCAGATACAGTTTATGAATCCTTGCTTGATGAGGTACATAGCTTTATTTTCGATGACAAACAATATCCACCATACACACCAGATACTCCATATGTTGATGGCTTTGTAAAACTATTAGGCAGAAAAGACAAATATGATAGCGATATTGCTAATTCAGTAAAAATGAAAACAGATTACAAATGGTCAGAAATTGATGGAGAAGCTCTAAAAATGGATTATGCTGTTTGCCAAAGAGTTTATGAGCAGGAAACAATATATGATGTATTTTTAGATTTTTATAATGATTAAAAAAGAGCAACTTTGAATTATCAAAGTTGCTCTTTACAATGCTTGACGAAGTTGTTTAACGGTTTGGTATCTTTTGTTTGGATCTATTTGTGTACACTTTAGAACAATGCTTTTTGCAAGCCCATTTACTATCTTATCTGATGGGTGGTGACCAGTAAGCAAAACATTTAATAATATTCCAAGCGAATAAATATCTGCTCTTGCATCAGTTTGAGAAATACCAAATTGCTCAGGAGCGGCATACCCAATTGTACCTAATACAGTCGTATCTTTGCTTGCGATTGATTTGTTAATTCTCGATGCATTAAAGTCAATTAGCTTAACTGTTCCGTTGTTTGAAATTATTATATTTTCAGGTTTTATATCACGATGTACAAATCCGTTTGTATGCAATACTTCTAAAGCATCACAGATATCAATTATTATCTTTTTTGCACCATCATAATTAAAAGTTCCACTCTCGAGTGCTTCCCCTAAAGTAATTCCATCTATGTATTCTTCAATGATGGTCTGACAATCTGACAAAGAATAAACCTCAAAAACTGTTGGTAAATTCTCGAAAGTAATCGTTTTCAAAAGCGAATACAATGGAATAGCTACATCTGAAAATCTTAGTATAAGTTTTTTATCTAATTGTTTGTGCTTTATAAGATAAACTTGCGAATCATTTTTTTCAGAAAGCTTTTTAACAATATTGTATTCTTGTCTAATTTGATTAATAAACTCTTCTTTGTTCATCTTATTTCAACTTATCAAGCGGTAACTCGTATGCGGGGATAAATTCATTTAAGAATATTTTTGCCTCTTCGCAATCTAAAGATTCTATAAGAGCTTTTGTTGAGCTTTCGGCCTCTGAAAATTCGGAATTTCCTGCTTTTCTTTCCTCAATACATTTAATATATGCACTGATTTTATCTGCTGATTTTACTAATTTCCACAAGTCCGTATCAGCATCAGCCTTAAAAAAAAGTGAATTATAATCTTCTTTAATATCGTCGGGCAACATATTTAAAAGCGTTGTGCAAGCATTGTTTTCAATAGTCATAAAGGTATTTCGCATATCCTTACTGTAATATTTAACAGGCGTGGGCATATCACCCGTGATTATTTCAGGAACATCGTGATAAAGCCCTAAAAGCGAAGCTCTTGCTGTATCGTAGCTTTTGTCTAATCTTTTGTTTCCGATTACGGCAAGGGCGTGTGCGATTACAGCTACCTCGTGAGAATGTTGGCTCAAGGTTTCATATGTTGTATTTCTCATAAGAGCCCAGCGGTTAATATATTTTATTCTGCTTGTAAAAGCATAAAAACAGTTTTTCATTTTATCAGCTCCGATTATAAAAGCCCACCGTCTGAGTGGGCTTTTATTGTGTGTGTTTATTTTTGTTTTACAATATAATTCATTTCTCCGAGGTCATCCCAAAGAATATAGAAGTCATTAATACTTCTTCTGTATGAATCATACTGAGTTTTTGCATCGCCTTTAATGAAGCCGGCATTTAACAAACCTTCTTCAAACTGATTTGCCATAGTAGCAGATCTCATACGAATTCTCATTGTCATTATAAGCTTTTCCGGATCAACTATATTAAGCTTGAAGCCTGTAAGCCACCAATGAGCCTGCCATTCTCTTGTGAAGAAAATCTTGTTTGCTTCATAATCGGCTTTGTTAAGATAAAGTGCTGATTCCATATAAAGAAGATGATCATCATCTGTGCAGTGGTAAAGCATTTCATTTTCAATCGGATCCTTGTTATAAACACCGATTTCACAACCGCCGAACGGTCCGTAAAGACCCTTCCAAAGCTGAATACGCCAATCCATTCCGTCTGTCTGACCGAAGTCAACTCGTACAGTACGGTAGTTCATATTAAGATAAGCTGCCGCTGTGTCATAGTGAGCAACAAAGTTGCCCTGTCTTTGCCAGTTGTCTTTACTCGTGTAGAAAATACCCTGAACGGGATCATAGTCATAGCCCATAACATTAACAAATTCTGCAATGTCGGATACACTCATACCACCGGAGTTACCGCTCGTTACAGCTTGATTTATTTCTTGATTTGCCTGGGAATTTGTAACGGTAACAGGAACAGTTGTACCTATTGATGAAGAGTTGACAGTAGTTCCTTTTCCGGTTGTTGTTTCGGTTCCGGTTGTTGATTGCGCGTCGGTTGACACCGTAGGATCATCTGGGAATTCCTCGCCGAAAATGTTGTTATCGTTATTGTTTACAGGAGGTGCAATCGCTTCAGTGCCTCTTGTGATTTCTTCCGTTTCTTGAGGCTTTGCACAAGATGAAGAAATACTGATAAGAATAGCAATAGTAAGAATTACGACAGATATCCTAAAAATCTTGCCATTGTTTTTTTCCATTCCCATACACACCTTTCCTATTAAAGATACATTTTAATTATCGCACAATATTTGTATAGTGTCAATAGATATTGATTTTTTGACGATAATGTGATAAATTATTTTAGTTGAATTTCATTTGAATAAGGTGAAAAAATGAGTATTGTTAAAGACAAAAAATTATGGGAATCAGGCGAAAGAAAAATCCAATGGGTTAAAGCGAATATGCCTATTCTTTCAGGCCTTGAAAAAGAATTTTCTGAGGAAAAGCCTTTTAAGGATTTAAGAATTGCTCTTTCTGTGCATCTTGAAGCTAAAACCGCATATCTTTGCAGAGTGTTGGCGGCAGGCGGTGCGGAAATGTATGTTACGGGCAGTAATCCGCTTTCAACACAGGACGATGTTGCCGCTGCTCTTGAGCGCGGGGGATTAAATGTATTTGCAATTCACGGTGCAACGGAGGATGAGTATTTTTCTCACCTTAAAAAAGTAATTGAAGCACAGCCGCATGTGATTATTGACGACGGCGGCGACCTTGTAAATCTTATACATAATGAGTATCCTCAGTATATTGAAAATGTAATCGGCGGTTGTGAAGAAACTACTACCGGTATAATTCGACTTAAGGCTATGGAAAAGGACGGAAAGCTTCAATTCCCTATGATGGCTGTTAATAATGCGCAGTGTAAATATCTTTTTGATAACCGTTACGGAACAGGTCAAAGCGTATGGGACGGTATTAACAGAACAACTAATCTTGTAGTGGCAGGTAAAAAGGTTGTTGTCGCAGGCTATGGTTGGTGCGGCAAGGGTGTTGCAATGAGAGCAAAGGGCTTTGGCGCAGATGTAATTGTGACTGAAATTGA
>CAMFTS010000084.1 GCA_945988915.1 uncultured Clostridia bacterium | reverse complement strand
CCTGAAGAAATTTACGCTTCTATGGAAAAGGAGCTGACAGAGAATGAATGATAAAGTTCTCAGCCTCTTAGGCATTGCACGCAGAGCAGGAAAGATATCAATAGGTCACGATGCAAGTGTCACCGATTTGAAATCCGGAAAAGCTAAGCTTTGTCTTATTAGTTTCTCGGCTTCGCAGCGCTTGAAAGAGGAAATGTCGCATATATGCCGCACTTTTAAAGCAGATATTGTTTTTACGGCATATACTATGGAAGAGCTTGGAATAAGCCTCGGTTCAAAAGCAATCGCCATTCTTACGGTGAATGATGAAGGATTTGCAAAACGAATTATAGAATTAACTCGGGAGGAATGACTATATGGCAGTAAAAAAGAACAAACTTAACGAAGTTGCTAAGAACTTCGATGTTTCAAGTAAAGTACTTATAGACTTGTTGGCAAAGCATTTTGAGGGCGAAAAGAAATCTCAGGCAACACTTGAAGACAAGGAAATGGATGTTGTTTTTGAGGTCTTGACAAGAGAGAATTCAGTTGACAGCTTTGACGCTTACTTTGCTATGCAGGCAGTTAAAGAAGAAAAACCTGAAAAGGCAAAGAAAGAAAAGCCTGTTGAAAAGCCGGCTGACAATTCAGTAAAGCCTAACAAAACAGAAGAAAAGGCTGAAAACACGGCTGTTTCAAATAAACAGCACAGCAAAAAAGAAAAAGATCCTAACAAGCCTATGCAGTCAAGAACAAAGGGTGAAATGCGTCACATTGACACAAGAGCAGGCTCTGTTGATCTTGAAAAGTATAACGAAAGATATGAAAATATTGCTCCTGCAAACGACAGACATGTTGACAACGGAGTTCGCAAGCAGAAGCTTAAACAAAAGTCACAGCAGTACAGAAAACAGCAGGGCATGAGAAGCCACAAGCACGAAAGCGAAGCTGAAAGACTTAAGAGAATAGCGGCTGAACGCGCAAAGAAGCAGATTAAGATTACCGTTCCTGAAGAAATCACTGTCGGCGATCTTGCTTTATTGCTTAAAATGACGGCTGCCGAAGTAATTAAAAAACTCTTCTCACTCGGTATGATGGCAACCGTAAATGAAGTAATTGACTACGACACGGCAGAAATTGTAGCTACCGAGCTTGGAGCAAAGGTTGAAAAAGAAGTTGTTGTTACTATCGAAGAAAGAATTATTGACGACACTGAAGACGCTGAAGAAGATCTTCAGCTTCGTGATCCCGTTGTTGTTGTTATGGGACACGTTGACCACGGTAAAACCTCATTGCTTGACGCTATCAGAAATACCTCTGTTACTGCAACAGAAGCAGGCGGTATTACACAGCACATCGGTGCTTACAGAGTGGATACGGGAGATAAGCAGATCACTTTCCTTGACACCCCCGGTCACGCAGCATTCACTTCAATGCGTGCAAGAGGTGCTAAGGCTACAGATATAGCCGTTTTGGTTGTTGCTGCCGATGACGGTATTATGCCGCAGACAGTTGAAGCTATTAACCACGCAAAGGCTGCAGGTGTTTCGATAATCGTTGCAATCAATAAAATGGATAAACCCGGTGCTTCTCCCGATAAAATTATGCAGCAGCTCACAGAATATGAGCTTGTTCCGGAAGAATGGGGCGGCGATATAATTTGTATTCCCGTTTCTGCTAAAATGCGCCAAGGTATAGACAAAGTGCTTGATGCAATCAATCTTGTTGCCGAAATGCTTGAGCTTAAAGCGAATCCTAACCGTGCGGCAAAGGGTATAGTAATTGAAGCAAAGCTTGATAAAGGCAGAGGTCCTGTTGCAACAGTGCTTGTTCAGAACGGTACTCTAAAATCAGGCGACACAATAGTAGCAGGCACTGCGGTCGGCAGAGTCAGAGTTATGACAAATGAAAACGGCAAAGAGCTTACACAGGCAGGCCCGTCAGTACCTGTTGAAATTACAGGTCTTGCAGAGGTTCCGCAGGCAGGCGATACATTTGACGCCGTTTCTGATGAAAGACTTGCGCGTGAGCTCGTTGAACAGAGAAAGAGAGAAGCTAAGGAAGAAGAATTCAGACAGTATCAAAAGGTTACTCTTGACAATCTCTTCTCTTCAATTTCTCAGGGCGAAATGAAAGAGCTTGATGTTATCGTTAAGGCAGATGTTCAGGGCTCTGTTGAGGCTCTTAAGCAGAATATTGAAAAGCTTTCAAATGAAGAAGTTAAAGTTAAGGTAATCCACGGCGGCGTTGGTGCCGTTAACGAATCGGATGTTATGCTTGCAAACGCTTCAAATGCAATTATTGTCGGCTTCAATGTCCGTCCCGACCCCGTTGCAACAGAAATAGCAGAGCGTGACGGCATTGATATGAGAATGTATAGAGTTATTTATGACTGTATTGAAGAGCTTGAAGCTGCTATCAAGGGTATGCTTGCTCCAAAATTCCACGAAATTCTCCAGGGCAGAGTTGAAGTAAGAAGCGTATTCAAGCTTTCTTCGGCAGGAATGATTGCAGGTTCTTATGTTCTCGACGGTAAGGTTACAAGGAATTCACAGATTCGTGTAGTTCGTGACGGTATCGTTATTTTTGAGGATGCTATTGCTTCGCTCAAGAGATTCAAAGAAGACGCAAAGGAAGTTGCGTCGGGATATGAGTGCGGTATCGGTCTTGAGAAATTCAATGATATTAAGGAAGGCGACATTCTTGAGGCTTTCATTATGGAAGAAGCCAAAGCCGACTGATATTGGAGGAAAAAATGGCAGGATATAAAACAGACAGAGTTGCCGAAGACATTAAAAGAGAAATTATTGCTGTAATGCGTGAATTAAAGGATCCGCGGGTTAAAGACAGAATGCTTACGGTTGTAAGAGTGGAGGTCAGCAACGACCTATCCTTTGCAAAGGTTTATGTAAGTGCGCTTGACGGAATTGAGTCTGCAAAAGAAGCAGTAAAAGGTCTTGTAAGCGCTACCGGTCACATTCGTCACGAAGTCGGCTCGCGTCTTCGTCTTCGTAAAACACCTGAGCTTAAATTCATTGCTGACGATTCAGTTGAACACGGAATGGAAATATTTAAAAAAATTGAGAAAATCTCGAGGGTTGAAAATGAGGAGAATTGATGTTGCACAGGCAGCAGAATTGATTAAGCAGCAAAGCAGAATTTTGATTCTCACCCATAGAAATCCGGACGGTGACACTTTGGGCAGTGCTTTTGCACTTATGCACGCTGCAAAAAAACTCGGTATCACGGCAAAGGTTTTTTGCTGTGATGTCATTCCCGAAAAATACAGTTATATGTATTGCTCTGAAGATTTCGGTGAATTATCAGACGCCTATGTCATTACGGTTGATGTTGCAGACAATAAGCTTTTAGGTTCGGGAGAAATTGAAAAATACAAAGACAGAGTAAGCCTTTGCATAGACCACCATATTTCCAACAGGGAATATGCTGAAAATCTGCTTTTGCGTGACTGTGCGGCGGCTTGTGAAATCATTTATGATGTAATTCTCGCCTTAGGCGTTGAAATTGACTGCAAGATTGCCGACTGTCTTTATACGGGTATTTCAACCGACACCGGCTGTTTTATGTTCTCAAATGTCTCGGACAGAACGCATTTAATTGCAGCAGACCTTATAACAAACGGAGCCAATATTACCGATATCAACAGAATAATGTTTGAAACGAAGTCAATGGGTTATTTTATGCTTGAAGCGGCTGCACTTCAAACTGTTGAAACAATGCTTGACGGAAAGTGTGCTGTAATGACCATCACAAAAGAAATGATGGCAAAAACAGGCACTTGTGAGAGTGACTGTGACGGAATAGCAGGTATTCCGAGAAAAATTGAAGGTGTACTTGTTGCTGCCACTATCCGTGAGCGCGATGACAATACTTTCAAGGTTTCGTTGCGCTCTCATGCTCCTGTTGATTCGGCAAAGATTTGTTTAAAGCTCGGCGGCGGCGGTCACGCCAGAGCTGCCGGATGTGAAATCAGAAAAGATTATTTTGAAGAAGACAAAGCAAAGCTCTTATCAGCGATTAAAGAAGAATTGGAATCAATATGACAGGTATAATCTTGTTAAATAAAGAACAGAATATGACCTCTTTTTCAGCCTGTAACAGAGTTCGCAGAATTTTGGGACTGAAAAAAGCAGGACACACAGGAACGCTCGACCCTATGGCTACGGGCGTTCTTCCCGTTGCGCTTTCAACTTCTACAAGATTTATTGAGTTGTTGCCCACGCATATCAAGGCATACAACGCAACCGCAAGGTTAGGCATTACAACAGATACTCTTGATATTACAGGCAAGGTCTTGTCCTCCTCTCCCGTTAATGTTACTGCGGAAGAACTTGAAAAAGCCTGTGAAAGCTTCAGAGGAGAAATTTTACAGACTCCACCCATGTATTCTGCAATAAGCAAAGACGGGCAACGGCTTTATGACCTTGCAAGAAAAGGCATTGAAGTTGAAAGGGAGCAAAGAAAAATTACAATCTATTCCTTAAATATTACAGATTTTGACGGTGAAAGCTTTAAAATGTCTGTTGAATGTTCAGCGGGTACCTATATCCGTTCATTATGCGACGATATAGGTAAAATGCTCGGTTGCGGAGCCACTCTGACCGAGCTTGAACGCTCAAAAGCGAACGGCTTTGACATTTCGGAATGTCACACCTTAAGTGAAATAGAAGACGCTGTAAAATGCGGTGAAATTGAAAGTTATATCATTCCCGTTGAAAACTGCTTTGAAT
>CAMFTS010000083.1 GCA_945988915.1 uncultured Clostridia bacterium | reverse complement strand
ATATCAGAAATATTCCCGCGATATCCCGCATAACGCCAGATTTCTTTTTCGTCTATCGGCACAATGCTTTCTTCTTTGTATCTTTTAATAAAAATTGTATTTTCCTGCATCTGAGATTACTCCGAAAAGCTATTTCCTAAAATAGCTGAAAGATTACTCTGAATACCCTCCGCAATATCAGGCTTATTCATAGAATAAATATGAACATTGGTAATACCGTTAGCGTAAAGGTCAATAATTTGATCCGTAGCATAGGCAATTCCTGCTTGCTTCATAGCGTCGGGGTCAGTGCCGAACTTGTCAACCATAGCACGAAAACGCTGAGGCATAAACGCACCTGAAAGCTTAATCGCGCGGTCAACCTGATTGGCATTTGTAATAGGCATAATACCGGGAAGAACAGGAACAGTTATGCCGGCTTCACGGATTTTATATAAAAAGTTGAAGAAAAGATTGTTGTCAAAAACCATCTGAGTTGTAAGAAAATCTGCGCCTGCGTCAACCTTTTCTTTAAGGTGTTTAATATCTTCACGCTGATTTGCACTTTCAGGGTGAACTTCGGGATAACACGCCGCGCCTATGCAGAAATCTCCTTTTTCTTTTAATTCACGGATTAAATCAACAGCATGTCTGTAATCCCACTTGCTTCTGTCGGAATTTTCAAGTTCAGGTGTAAGATCACCCCTAAGAGCCATAACATTAGTGATGCCGGCGTCAATTAAACCGTCAATTCTTCTGCCCACAAGTTCCTTGTCCGAAGAAACACAAGTAAGGTGTGCAAGCATGGGAACATTATATTTTTCTTTGATATTCTTTGCAACTGATAATGTGTAGTCACTTGTGCCTCCGCCTGCGCCGTAAGTAACACTCATAAAAGAAGGCTTTAATTCGGCAATTTTTTCAGTGGCAATTCTGACGCTTTCAAAGGATGTTTCCTTTTTGGGAGGAAAGACTTCAAACGAAAGCGACATTTGTTTTTTTTTGAGGATTTCAATGATTTGCATTTTAAGATTCCTTTCTGCTTGCAGTAATCAAATCCTTATTATATCACCTGCTTCAAGTATTTTCAACATAAAACGCAAATATACCGAACTCATAATATCAGCTGAAAACTAATAGATGAGATCGGTATATTTTATAAATTATGAATTATTCATACGGAAAAACAGTCTGACTGTATTTTTCAGTTCTTTTCAATCTCTTTTTCATTTATGTTATACATAAACTTCATAACGAGATAAGTAATGACTGCTCCGCCGAACATAAAGTAAAGATACATGTTTTTAATATTGAGTGCGGTCTGCGCCGTCTGATTTGCACCAAGCTCTTCAACATATCCGCAAGCGGAAAGAGCTAAAGCACTTAAAGCGGAACCTACACCTTGTGCAAGCTTTCTGAAGAATGAATACAAAGCATATATTGAGCCTTCGTCACGGCTGCCTGTCTGTTCATACTGATAATCAATACAGTCAACAACCATTGCCCAGACAAGAATGTTGAATACCGCATTTGAAATATAGAAAAGCATAAGACATACTATCCAAATCGGAACTGAGGAGGCTGCATCGGGCTTTAACGGTAAGAATATGCTGACAAGACCTGTAACCGAGCCTATGGCAGCAGCAATAACCGTAATACCTTTCTTGCCGATTTTCTGCGTGATTTTACCTATAAACGGAAGTAAGACCACAAGGGGAATATATGCAATAAAATTGACAACGGTAACGAGTTGTGCATTCTTGAAATAAGTCTGGAAAACAATTGCATTTACCGAAACCATTGACATAAAGCAAATAACCTGAACAAAGGTTACAACAGTAGCAGCAAGCAAAGGCTTGTTTTTAAAGAATCCTTTAATTGTGTTTATATAATTGAACTTTTTCTTTTCCGCTTCAATATGAATTCTTTCGGTTACGAGCACTCTGACAAGAGTAAAGCCTATGAAGCCTAAAACTGTGCAGATAAGTGCTATATAAATGAAGCGTTCACCTAAAAGCTCATTTTTCTTGTTATAAACAAACAGTGGCAAGAGCATTAAAGGACCTTGAGCAAGACCTGCTCCGATACTGCGGAAAGTTGAAAGATTTGTTCTTTCCTTCGGAACATCGGTAATACTTGAATGTAACGCACCGTAGGGAACATTAGCAAGTGTATATGCAACCGACCAAAGGCAGTAAGCAACAAGGCAGAATACAACTTTAAATGTATAGCTTGCATTTTGTATAGGAAGAAATGCCACAGTTGTAGTGAATATCAAAGCAAAACCGCCGATAGTAATCCATGGCATAAATTTGCTTTTCTTTGAAATTCGCACATTATCAACCATTGAGCCGATAATCGGGTCATTGATAGCATCCCAAACCTTGCCGACAATGATTATCCATGCCCAGTCAGTCATTTTCAGACCGATGTACTGCGTATAGTAAAGCATCATATAGTTGGTAATGAGTGCAAAACACATATTACACCCGAAGTCACCCATGGCATAGCCGAATAAATCTCTTATGCCGAATTTACGCTTTTCCAATATATCATTCCTTTCTTATTGACTGCAAATACTGATTTGCAAGGTCAGTTAATTCCTTGCCCTTAGTTGTCTTTGCAATCAGTGATACAAAAGGCTTAAGCGGAATTTTACCTATGATTTCAGGAACGGTAAATGTTCTGCCCGCTTGTGATTTCATAACCTTTTGAATTTCTTTATTATTGAGAATTGTTCCGAGATTATCGTTGAGAGAAAGTCTTTCTCCGTCAACCGTATCGCTTACCTCAAACCAGTTACGAACGAAGCTGTCATTGTTCTCCCCGAGAGAATAAGCGGGATTTTCCTCATTAGTACCGTTGACTTTAATTTCGTGCTTGATTCTGCCGCAGTTTGCTTTGATTGTGTTTTCACCCTCTTTGATTTCAGCGGTGAATTTAAAGATTTTATCGCCTTCAAGAACTTGCTCTTTGCCGTTAACGGTCAGCTTAACCTTATCACAGTTTGAATAAACCTTGATTTCCTGTTCGCCGAGAGGTCTGTCAACGAATCTTTCGCCTGTAATGTGAACGAATTTTTCATCTGACCAATATGCCTTGTAAAGCCAGAAAGAATCTTTCCTTGTCTTACGGTCGATAGTAACAAGTCCTTTATTGTTCCTGCCTTTGACTCCGCCTTCATTACGAATAGCTGAACCGAAGTCAAACATATTCCAGACATATGAGCCCCAAAGCCAGTCGCGTTCGTTGATGGCTTTAAGATATTTTTCGTGGAAAACAGCCTGGTATTCTTCTGAATAATCACCCTGTACGGGATTTGCGGAATGAAGAGTAGTTACTGCTTCGGCACCGTACTCTGAAAGACAAAGCTTAATCTGAGGATTTACCTTGTGGAAATTATCGAGCCAGTCATTTACCTGGTCAGGCGTTTGAACATACCAACCGAAATAATGGTTGTATCCGAGTATATCTGTAATATAGTTAAGCTTTGAAGTGATTGAACTGAATGTCAGCTGTGCGCAGGTAGTAGGACGGGTTTCGTCTAATTTCTTTGCAATGTCATTAAGCTCTTTAATGCCCTTATATAAAGAAGGAGAGGGGGAAGCGATTGAGATTTCATTTTCAACACCCCAACAGAAAATACAGGGATGATTATAGTTCTGACGAATAAGCTCTTCAAGCATAATTCTTGCCTGAGGCTGTTTCTTTTTTGCAAAATTTGAAATAACGGGAATTTCCGCCCAGACCAAAAGCCCTTTGGCGTCACATTCTGCATAGAACTTTTCATCGTGCTGATAATGTGCAAGTCTGATTGAATTAGCACCGACTTCACAAATGATTTTAATGTCTTCCTTGTGTTCTTTTTCGGTAAGAGCGTTACCCATAAATTCTCTGTCCTGATGACGGGAAACACCTTTCAACTTAAGATGTTTGCCGTTGAGGAAAAAGCCTTTTTCCGCGTCGAAGCTGAATTCTCTGAAACCGAATGAATCAACAACTTCGTCAATAACTTTGTTATCTTTTTTCAGCCTTGCGGTGAGGGTATAAAGATACGGGTTTTCAACTCCGTTCCACAAAACAGGATTATCAACATGAAGCTTTGCAACACATTGTGAAGCGTTGATTGAACCTTTTGCAACGGATTTGCCGTCTTTATCCGAAATTTCAAATTCCTTTGTGACACCTTGAGCAGAACCGTCAATAAAACTTTTTATATAAACATCACCGTTAATTCTCGGCGTAATGTAAACTCCGTTTTTGCTCTTATCCAAAAGCGAATAATGAGTTTCTGACAATTCACAAATGATGTTAACATCACGGTAAAGACCGCCGTAGAAAGTGAAATCCGCAACCTGAGGATAAAGCAAAGGATCGGAACTGTTGTCAACCGTGATTTCGAGCTCATTGCTTTCTTTATTAAGGAAAGGTGTAATGTCAAATCTGAACGTTGAATATCCGTTTGTGTGCTCACCGACAGATACTCCGTTTATAAACACTTCACAGCGCGTGTTGGCACCGTTAATCTCAAGAATAACTTCACCGTCATACTGACCGACAGTCTTTTTGTATGAACATTTACCTCTGTAATAGTTTTTGTCGCTTTGACCGTCAACTGCATTCCAGGTGTGAGGAAGATTAACAGTTTCGGTTACACCTTGTTTGGTAAATGACCAACCGTCGTTTATGCAAATTTTTTTTCTCATATTAAACTCCTTACTATCTGTCTCTTATACACATCTGACGCTGCCGACGATACTCCTTGTG
>CAMFTS010000082.1 GCA_945988915.1 uncultured Clostridia bacterium | reverse complement strand
GTTGCTGTGTTAATTAAGTTTGCTACTGCTGCTTCGTCCATTGCTCCTGTTGATGCTCCTGATGAAGCTGTGCCGCCTCCGGTTGAGCCGGAAGCAGGATCATTAGTAGCTGAGCCGGCAGAAGCAGAAGAATCTGTCGATCCTGCTGAAGATGTTGAACCTGAGCTTGAAGCTGAGCCTGAGCTTGAACCTGAAGCTGCAACACCGGTTGAATTCACCTTCTGAATTACTGTCATGCCCTGGCCGAATGCAACATAAACGACTGAATATACAAATACAATTGCGAGCATTACTGCGAGAGCCTTAAAAAACGTATCTCCGAAAAGTTTACGTTTTTCTGATTTTCTTGCTTTTTTTGCCGCTAACTCTTCCGGAGTTAACGGAACTGAATTTTTCTTTGCCATCTGATTAATATCCCCTTTCAGACTGATAGCGTAGAATTGTGCATTATCATAATTCTATACAACTACAAATTTACAATAAAAAGTGCAAAATGTCAATGAAATATTTGTTTTTTATTCGACAATTTATAATTTTTATTTAAAATGTGCAAAATTTACCCTCTTAATTTGACAAGCCGGTTATCTGTTTTTAATAAGTCTTACGGTAATTACCGTTATATCATCACTTCGTTTACCGTTTCCTGCTTTTTTTGCTTTTGTCGCAGTTCTTTCTGCAATTTCCTCAACTTTCTCATCATATGCGACTGCAAGAGAATTCTTAACGGCAAGTTCCGAATACTCAAAAGCTCCGTCCGAGGCGAGTAATGCAATGTTGCCTTCGGTCATTTTATCTTTTGATACATTAAAATTCACTTCGCTTAAAATTCCTATCGGCATAGAAGGTTGTCTTATTTCTGTTACTTTTTCAGCTTTTTTAATAAATGATACGGCTGCTCCGGCTTTATAAAACTCTGTTTCACCCGTATATAAATTGATTCTCATAATATCAAGAGTGGCAAGAGATTCATCGACCGATTTTAACAGCATAGCACAGTTTGTAAGCTTTACCGCCGAATCATAATTAAACCCTGCACGCAATAATTTTCCGCAAACGCAAACGGCAAGCGAGGAGTCAACGCAAGCTCTCATTCCCGTACCCATTCCGTCGCTCAGTATGACGGTGTAATTTCCTTTTCCGTCATAAAAGCTTTCAAAATTGTCGCCGCAATGCTTGTCTTTATTTGCAACAACTCTTGCGGCCGCAACCTCAACTCTGTATGTGGTTTTTTGACAAATACACAGAGTTACGGTCTTTCCGTTTTCGCTTACAACCGGCTTATCGAAATCCGTTTCACAGGCTTCTTCAAGCAACGGTCTGAAATCCGACTCTTTAATTTTAGACAGCTTTTCGCTGAATGTAATTTCAAGTCTCAGCTTATCGTTTTCATCAACAAGACATAATACGGATTCAGCTTTTAATCCGAATCTGTTTAAAAGCATTTCTTCAACTCTGTCCGCTCTCGCGCTGTCGAAACGAACTCCTTTTTTAAACGGTTGCGCCGCTTCAGCCAATACTGTGTAAACAGAGCTGAATTGTTCAGCCGTGATTTCTCTTATTTTTTCTATCTTGTTCTGACTTGCCTGAGCCGATATGTAGTTCAGATAACATCTGTTAAAAACATCTGTCAGCTTTTCGGTGTAAACGCAGCAACCTGACAGATATTTCGGCAAATTACTCCTGTTTACCATTCCGCAATTCTTTAGTATTTCGCTCATTTCATCAAAAGCCTTCCTGCAATCGTCAAAATTCTTTTCCCAACAACATTCCTTGTGGCGACAGCTTTCGCAAACGCGGTCTTTAATTGTCGAATAAACACTTATTTCATTTTCAAAATCGCAGTATTTTAATATTCCCGACGCCGCAGATATAGCTTTTGACATACTTCCTATTGCCTCGGAAGAGGATTTAAGCCTGTCCAGCACAACTTTCCTATGAATTTCGGTTTGCTGAGGTTCGTTTCTTATTATCAGTGCGTTTGCCGCTTTTTCAAGCACACTGTCTTTTATAAGACAAAAGATGACGCATGCAATTAAACATTCGGCCAGCAAATAAATTTCGCTGTAGGTTCCTGAGTTTAATAAAAACATAACTGTATATGTAAAGAAATAAACTGCCGAAATAACATATTTGCCCATATGCGAAAAAATACCGGTTGTAAATCCCGACGCCGCACTTAATACGCCTAAAATTCCGACGCTTTTGCTCATGGAAAAGACAAGAGTTGCGGCAACCGAAGTCAAGGCGCTTCCTGCCTCCTTATATATATAAGACATCAGAAGAATGAATAATGTTGCAAGTATTCTT
Source organism: uncultured Clostridia bacterium (assembly GCA_945988915.1). GTDB lineage: Bacteria > Bacillota > Clostridia > Oscillospirales > Acutalibacteraceae > Fimenecus. The sequence continues at coordinate 2,544 of CAMFTS010000082.1, read as the reverse complement.
GCCGGCGACAAGTTAAAGAGAGAAATTTTTTCAACGGAAAGCAGCAGGATATAAAAGGATAACGCGATACAGGAAACATCTTTAACATAAAACCCGTCCTGCTTCTTGAACAGCGCAAAAGCGCCGAAAGCGAATGAGAAAAAATATGCGCAGGCAAATCCGAGTACAGCTTCGCCGAAGAAAATCAGAAAGGACTTATAATCCGACGGTGATGCAAAAAGCATTACCGCACTTGTTAAAAACAGAGTTAAAAATGTAACTGAAGACGGCATAAGTCTGAACTTTTTTATCTTTTCGGAATCTCTTACAAGCCTGATAGTGACAGCGGCGCTTACTATTGCCGCAAGATATCTCAAAGCCGTAACACTGTCTTGAGTCAGGATATATCCTGTTGCCGCGCCAACAGCAGAAGGTATCAGATAACTTTCATTTACCGCCGTAACATAGGCAACTCCGAACGGTGAAAAAGCACCTAATTCATTTATTCCCGCTATAAGGACTCCGCTTGCAAAATGCAAAAGAATGACTACTGTCTTTTTTGCAAAATATGTAAAATCTTTATTGTCTTGATTTGCAAATACACTTTTAATTTCAGTCGCAAGCTTCAAAAAAATCACCGTACCTTACAGATAAAAATTTATACTTCCTGACTTTATAAAGTCATTCAAAAAAATTATATCTTCGGTACGGCGAAATCCGTGTCATATTGTGTTGTCAAAAAATAAGTGATTGCGGCATTTACAGTCGCAAGTTAAATTATTCTACCGTGTAAGGCGGCTCGGGAATTACGATTGCACAAATAATATATACAAGCAAGCCCGGGAAAGCTGCCGTGAAAACCGATGCAAGCGCAAAAATAAGTCTTATAAGCGTTGAATCAATACCTAAATATTCAGCAAAACCGCCGAGCACGCCGCATAACATTTTGTCCTGTGAGCTTTTATAAAGTTTCTTTTGCATAATTTTTTTCTCCTTTAATTTAATTGTTTATTATTTATTTTTTCTTCGGTAAATATATTAACTTAACCGAAAATTTGCTTAAAATCAATCTCTCCGATATTAACTTTGAAATTCATTATGACTGCGTTTTCTGTTCCGCTTTCGCTTTCAAGCTTACCGCTTCTTTCGATAACTGTAACCGCATTACCGTTGCTGTCAAACGCCTTATATCCGTTCAAACCGTCCTTTGCTTCTGCTGAACCGGTATCAACAGAATAATTTATAACGGCATTTTGTGAATGAGGCAATTTATAGCTTATTTCTCCGGTATTGACCTCAACATTCAAACTCTTTTCTGCCTTAAAGTTGTTATCAAGCTCAATTTCACCGGTATTTACCGTAATATTGCAATTATCAACAGTTGTATTTTCAATTTCAACTTCGCCCGCGCTTACTGATATATCAATGTTTACAAATGTCATATTATTAATTTTAATATCTGCGACATCTGATTCAACGACAATATTTTTTACAGTGCTCGGAATATATACCGTTGCTTTAGCTAAACTTTTTACGGCTCCGTCAATTTTAGTAATATAAATATCAAATCCGTTATAATCTGTGTGAATATCAAATTCATTTTGAATTTCTTTAAATGAATATATATCGGTTTTTGCGCTTAACTTTTCATCGGAAGACGGAAGAATTAAAATTTCTGCGGCGTCACAACCGATGCGAACCGTATCCTTCTTGAACTCAAAACCGTCGAGGACCAAAGTTTCTATAATATTCTCTTTGTTTTCAAGCTCGGGATCGAATCTGTCTTCAATACCGTCTTCAATACTGTCAAACCTGTCTTCGAAATTATCGAGCATTTCTGCGTAGCTTCCGCTGTTATCAAATACTTCTTTAAATGCGTTCGCGCCGAGCCCGACAGCCAAGCAAACCGTCATAATTGCAGAGATAACAAAAACTATTAAAGTAACAATAATTGTCTTTTTCATTTTATCCCTCCTTATATGCCTAAATTTTTAAAGCTTAACTTTAAAAGCCAAGTCATTAAAAGGAACATCAAAAGTCCCGAACTGAACAAGGCAACCGAAAGCGACACCAAAAAGCAAATCATTAACCCGCTCGGAACAAAAGCAACCATAAATATAGCTGCCAGCGCAACTATAATCGGTGAGAACATAAGTCCGACTGCTGTCGGATAAACACCGATTGCGCATATTACAAAGAATACAAACAAAATAAGCCATAACAATTTATTTACAGAGTTCTGATTTCTGTTCGGCTGAACATTTGGTCTGTATGTTGTATTGTTTACAGGCGAAACCTTTGCTGTTTGCCTATTCTCCGTAGGTCGTGATGCCGAAGCTGTGTTTTGAAGATAAGAAGCGGCACAGCTTTCCGGAGAGCCCAACTCCTCACAAATCTGTTCTTCTGTTTTTCCGCTTTCAATACCGACAGAAAAATGTTCTTCAAAATCCTGTATTATTTCATTTCTCTCATCGTCTGAAAGAGGAAAAAGATTATTATAAAGCTGTTGAAGAAATTCTGTTTTTGTCATTTTTGTCCACCTCCTAAAATTTCTGAAACGCACAA
>CAMFTS010000081.1 GCA_945988915.1 uncultured Clostridia bacterium | reverse complement strand
TAATCAAGTGGCTTCGTGACGATCTTCATGTTATTGACAATGCGGCTCGCTGTGATGAGCTTGCAGAAAGTGTTGACGACGCTAACGGAATCTACTTCGTTCCTGCATTTACGGGTTTAGGCGCTCCTTATTGGGATATGTATGCAAGAGGTACAATTGTCGGAATTACAAGAGGAGTAAACCGTGCACATATCTGCCGTTCGGTACTTGAAGCAATAGCATATCAAATGACTGATTTGCTTGAGGCGATGAAACAGGACTCCGACATCAACCTGTTTGAGCTTCGCGTTGACGGCGGCGCTTCGGTTTCAGATGTTATGATGCAGATTCAGTCAGACCTTATCCGTACACCCGTAAACAGACCTAAGATGGTTGAAACAACAGCAATCGGTGCGGCATATCTTGCAGGTCTTGCTGTTGGATTTTGGAAAGATACAAAGGAAATTGCACAGATTCGTCAGGTAGATAAGCTCTTTGAACCGCAGATGGAGATAGAAAAGAGAAACGAATATTACAACGGCTGGCTTCGTGCAGTTGAGCGTTCACGCGACTGGATTGAGCACTGATTATATTCTTTTTGAGGGGAAAATGGAAAATTCAGTTAAAGCACGGCGAAATTACGGTATAGATTTGCTGAAAATGTTTTTAATGTTTTTGGTAGTGATTCTCCATGTTTTAGGACAGGGCGGCATACTTTATAACACAGAGCTTCTGTCGGTAAATTACAATGTCGCTTGGAGTATGGAACTTATAGCTTTCTGTGCCGTAAACTGCTTTGCTCTTGCAAGCGGATATGTCGGAATAAACGGCAATTACAAATTTTCAAGAATAATCTATCTCTGGTCTGTTACCGTATTCTATGGAATACTTTCAAATATCATTTTCTCTTTTTGCGGAATGGATTTGTCGCTGCAAATGTGGAAAGCCGCATTTATGCCGTTTCTTTACGGAAATATGAGAGGCTTTTATTGGTTTTTTACGGCATACGCAGTCACTTTTTTGTTCATTCCGTTTTTTAATCATTTGATAAATACCCTTACAAAAAAGCAAGCAACTCTGTTAGTTGCGGCTTTGCTGTTCGTATTTTCTGCAGTGCCGACAATAAAGGGAAATGATTATTTTAAAACAACTAACGGTTATTCATATGCTTGGATATCAACGCTTTACATAATCGGAGCATATTTAAAGAAATTTGAAATCGGAAAGAATACCAAAACAAAAAGAATTGCAATATATACTGCTGTTTCAATGCTTGTAACTTGTCTGGGACATATTATACTTGATTATATTTCGGTTAATTTTCTGTCAAAAGATATAAGCGGAGAGGTGGATATGGTTTCCAATTCTTTTGCAATTGACAGTAATTATCTGTCAGGCAGTATGTTTGCAAATTATACATTCCCGACAATAGTATTAAACGCTGTATTACTGTTGCTTTTATTTTCAAGAATAGATATAAGAAATACAAAAGCACAGGAAAAAATAAAAGAATTTTCTGCATTGAATTTCAGCGTATATTTAATACACACCAATAAGCTTGTATTTGAAAATATAATTTCAGGCTTATTTGAGAGCGTCGGGAAGCTTAATCCGATTATAATGATTCTTGCCGTAATCGGACTTGCAATGTTGATATATGTAATATGTATAATGATAGATATGCTTAGATACGAGCTGTTTAAGTTGTTTAAAATCAACAGCCTGTGCGAGCTGACGGTTCAAAAGTTCTCTTTATTTGCAAGAAAAATTTATGAGAAAAACGAGAACGGTGAAAAAGTACATTAAAGCATATTATACTGTATATGATGACTGCTTTTGAAGTCAGGAATCAGTTGTTTATAATATTATTCACATAGAGGAGAAAAAATATGGATTACGCAAAGGAATCATTAAGATTGCACTATGAATGGCAAGGTAAAATCGAGGTGAAAACAAGAGCAAGAGCTAATGATAAAGATGCTCTTTCACTTGCATACACACCCGGTGTTGCACAGCCTTGTCTTGAAATACAAAAGGATATTTCAAAATCTTATGAGCTTACACGCCGTTGGAATACAGTTGCCGTTGTAACAGATGGAACGGCAGTTCTCGGACTCGGTGATATAGGACCCGAAGCAGGTATGCCTGTTATGGAGGGTAAATGCGTACTGTTCAAGGAATTTGGCAATGTTGACGCCATACCGCTTTGCGTCCGTTCAAAGGATGTTGACGAAATTGTAAATTGTATTGCACTTCTGGCAGGTTCTTTCGGCGGTGTTAACCTTGAGGATATCGCGGCACCCCGTTGCTTTGAAATTGAAAGAAAATTAAAGGAAAAGACAGATATTCCGATTTTCCACGATGACCAGCACGGAACTGCAGTTGTTGTTGTAGCTGCCATTATAAATGCGTTGAGAATTGTCGGCAAAAAAATGGAAGATTGCTCTGTTGTATTCTCAGGAGCAGGTGCGGCAGGAATTGCCATTGCGAAATTACTCATAAGCCAAGGCATAAAAAATGTTATAATGTGTGACAGCAAGGGAATTATTTGCAAGGGTGACGAACGACTTAACGAAGCAAAGAAAGCTATTGCTGAATTTACAAATACAGAAAGAAAAACAGGCACACTTGCCGATGCTATGAAGGGTGCAGATATCTTTATCGGTGTTTCGGCACCCGGTATAGTCACTGAAGAAATGGTTAAATCAATGGCAGAAAAGCCTATTGTTCTTCCTATGGCTAACCCTGTTCCCGAAATTATGCCCGACCTTGCTAAAAATGCAGGTGCAGCTGTTGTAGGAACGGGTAGAAGCGATTTCCCGAATCAGATTAACAATGTTCTTGCTTTCCCCGGAATATTCCGCGGTACGCTTGACTGCCGTGCAAGTGATATCAACGAAGAAATGAAAATAGCGGCGGCAAAGGCTATTGCATCTCTTGTTTCGGACGAAGAATTAAACGAAGAGTACATTCTGCCAAAGGCATTTGATGAAAGAGTAGGTAAGACGGTTGCCGAAGCTGTTATGAAAGCCGCAAGAGAAACAGGCGTTGCAAGAATATAACTCCTGATATTAAACTATACAGACAAAAGAAAGCTCTCACATTTTACTGTGAGAGCTTTTCATTTTAAACCGTTAAATTATTTTAAAACACCGATATTACTTGAGGGGATATACTCTTCCGTTATGACGCCGTTATCATAAACAATATAAATAAATCTGCCGTCATCATTTGCAATGTTTTTCATGACAGGCACTGCCTTTGACACGATTTCTGCAGCTTTCTTTGTATCTGTTATCTTGTTGAGCTTAATACCTGCATCCTCAAAAGTCTTTGTGAACAGATTGCTGTAGATTTCTTTGTATTCTCCTTCTTTATTCATAGCGTTGTTAATGTATGGGAAATATGGAGATTCAACAGATGAAAGTGAGTAATTAAACCAGAAATTATTTAAAACTCCTCTGTCAAAATCAAAATAATAACTGTATTCCTTAAATTTTTTATCTTTCTCTAAAAGATTTTTAGCATTTGTCTTTGAAGCACTGTAAAGGCTGATTTTTGTATCTGCAAAATAAACCTCTTTTACCTTTGCCGTAAACGGAACAAACTCATAGCCGTTATCCTTAAGGAATTTAATCGTTTCGGTCATTTCAGGATAAATATAAATACCCGAACAGGCATATCCCGCGTTAAATCTCTTGTCAGGAGTATAGTTATCGTTTCTAAGCCTCATATAATCGGTTTCTTTAATCATTCTGTCCCATTCCAAAACATAGGTTTCATCAAAATAGAAAGCTTCGCTGTAATTCAACATAAGCATACCTAAAGGACGGGTAGTATTATTGAAAACCTTGTCATAAGGCATCTTAATTAAGTCTTTGTAAAGTGCTTTGCAAAGCCCGTCATTGTCCTCGATAATCGGAATGTCGGTAATACCGTTGCTGCGGTCATAACCTTCAAATAACGAGTTTGGGCCTACATAGTACCAATCTACTGTTCTGTATTTTCCGGGACGATATGTGTCATCAGTATAGTCATAATTATACATGTTTCCGTATTCGTCATAATATACATCGGATTCTTTATCATATTCAATATAATCATCAATAAGAAGTGATTTTAAAAATCCCTTATAATAATTTGACTCATATACGGACTTATCGTATTCAAGTACTAAATCCGGAGAAAAAACATCGAAGCTTCTTCTGATTACAGTTCCGTCATTAAGAGTAAAGTTAAAGCCCAGGGCATAATTCGGTGTGTTTGTTCCGTTGTATTTATCATCTTTAATTTTATTGAAAAGCTCAACAGCAAGCTTGATATCTTCAGGCTCTTTGCTTTCATAATCGTTGTCGCTTTGGCCTGTACTGTAATAGAAAATACCGTTTGAGTCATTTATATCCATAGAAACAGCTTTAATACTGCTTGTTGCCGGTAATTTGTTATATGTGCCGAAATGCTCGCTTGCAACATAAACTGCACCGAAAATTGTCACTGCGAAAAGAAGCGCAAAGACGGGGAGAGTGCGAAGTGCAGCTTTGAACTTTCTTCTGATAATAAGTTCACCGACAAAAAATGCAATTATCAGTCCGACGCCGCATACTAATAAGCAAAGGGGAAGATTTTGATAGAATACAGAAAATGTGTTATTACGGTATGCGTAAAAATCAAGGGTTATTTGTGATAATACCATAAATGCAACACTGTAAACAGTAACGCCGTTAATTGCAGATGAAACATAGAATTTTCCTAAAGTGTTTGACTTTTCTGCTTTTCTTGAATTCATAAGCATAAGACCGATGCCTATGAAAACGATTGAAGCTACAAGCCAGAATATAACAGGTCCGAGAATTTTAATATCAATTAAATATTCTTTCGGAACTTTTGT
>CAMFTS010000080.1 GCA_945988915.1 uncultured Clostridia bacterium | reverse complement strand
ATAAGTTATTACTCAAACTTATATGCTCCCAAGAAATTGGGGGCATATTTTTTGTGCACAGCTCGCGCTCGCCGTGGCACTGACAGTGCCCGTCCCTTTTGTCTGCATCGCAGACATTTCCCCACACAGTGGGGAATAACCTCAGTTCTCAAAGAGATAAGTTATTACTCAAACTTATATGCTCCCAAGAAATTGGGGGCATATTTTTTGTGCACAGCTCGCGCTCGCCGTGGCACTGACAGTGCCCGTCCCTTTTGTCTGCATCGCAGACATTTCCCCACACAGTGGGGAATAACCTCAGTTCTCAAAGAGATAAGTTATTACTCAAACTTATATGCTCCCAAGAAATTGGGGGCATATTTTTTGTTTGATATTGAAAAAATTTCATCAATGTAATATAATTATTTCATCTTAAAAAAGGTGGTAAATTTATGAAAAATTCTGTATTCTACTTTGTAGTCGGCTCACAGTTTCTTTACGGTGAAGAAACACTTGTTGAAATCGACAAACATTCTAAAATAATGGTTGACGGCTTCAATGCCGACAAAAATATTCCCTGTACTGTAAAATGGTTTCCATGCGTAAAGACAAGCGAAGAAATATATAATATTATGAACGAGGCAAATAATGATGAAAACTGTGCAGGTGTTATTACCTGGATGCACACATTCTCACCATCAAAAATGTGGGTAAAAGGACTTACTGCATTGAGAAAGCCTTATCTTCATCTCAATACGCAGTTCAACCGTGACATTCCGTGGAGCGAAATTGATATGGACTTTATGAATCTTAATCAGTCAGCACACGGAGACCGTGAACACGGATACATAGCGGCACGTTTACGCCTTAACAGAAAGGTAATCGTTGGCTATTGGCAGGACGAAGAATTTACAGCGCAGATGGGCGTTTGGATGAGAGCCGCAGTCGGTGCTGCGGAATCAAGAAAGCTTCGTGTTCTCCGAATTTCAGACAATATGAGAAATGTTGCAGTTACAGAGGGAGATAAGGTTGAAGCTCTTATCAAACTTGGCTGGTCAGTTGACCATTACGGCGTTGGTGACATCATTTCAGAGGTTGAAAAGGTAACTGAAGAAGAAATTGACGCACAAATGGCTGAATACGAGCAAGAATATATTATGGATACAGACAATACAGAAGCTGTTCGCTATCAGGCAAGAGAAGAAGTTGCTTTAAAGAAATTCCTTGACAGAGGCAATTTTAAAGCGTTCCATACAAACTTTGAGGATTTACAGGGACTTCGTCAGCTTCCGGGACTTGCATCTCAGGACCTTATGAAAAAAGGCTATGGTTTCGGTGCAGAGGGTGACTGGAAGGTTGCCGCAATGACAAGAATTATGAAAGTTATGGCAGATGGCATAGGCAAGGGCACTGCATTTATGGAAGATTATACTCTGCACCTTGAAAAAGGCAACGAAATGATACTCGGTGCGCATATGCTTGAGGTCTGTCCGACAATCGCTTGCGAAAAGCCGAAAATTCAAGTTCATCCTCTCGGAATAGGCGACAGAGAAGACCCTGCAAGACTTGTGTTTAAAGCAAAGAAAGGTTCTGCAATCGTTGTTTCGCTGATTGATATGGGCGACAGATTCAGAATGATAGTTAATGATATTGAGTGTCAGACTCAGGAAAACGATATGCCTAAGCTACCGGTTGCAGGCGTTCTTTGGAAACCCGTTCCGGATTTAAAAACTTCCGCAGCGGCATGGATTTATGCAGGCGGTGCGCATCATTCGGTTCTTTCATATGACTTAACAGCAGAGCATATGCGTGACTTTGCTGAAATTATGGGAATTGAATTTGTATATATCAATAAGGACACAACAATTCCCGAATTCAGACGCGAACTTGAATACAATGATGTTATTTGGAGGAACAAATAATGCTCGAACAGTTAAAGCAAGATGTCTTTAAAGCGAATATGCAGCTGAAAGAATTCGGACTTGTAGTTCTGACTTGGGGCAATGTTTCGGCAATCGACAGAGAAACGGGATATGTTGTAATCAAGCCGTCAGGTGTACCTTATGAAACAATGGACGCTGATGATATGGTGGTTGTGGATTTACAGGGCAATAAAATTGAGGGCGACCTCAATCCGTCATCAGATACACCGACTCACCTTGAACTGTACCGTCAATTTGCCGATATCGGAGCAGTTGTTCATACACATTCAGCTTGGGCAACATCTTTCGCTCAGGCAGGACGGGATATCAAAGCATACGGCACAACACATGCCGATTTTGCAAACCGTTCAATTCCGTGTACGAGAGGACTTACACAGCAAGAGGTAGAGGGAGAATACGAGCTTAATACAGGTAAGGTAATTGTTGAGTGTTTCAACAAAGAAAATATCAAGCCTATGGACTGTCCTGCTGTTTTGATTCACAGACACGGACCTTTCTGTTGGGGCAAGAATTGCTTTAAAGCAGTTGAAAATGCTCTTATACTTGAAGAGGTAGCAAAGATGGCGTTCCGCACCGAAGAAATTGCGGAGATAGAAAATAAACAGGCAGGAATTGAAAAATATCTGCTCGATAAGCATTATAACCGTAAGCACGGCGCAAATGCTTACTACGGACAAGGCAACAGATAATCAAAAAAAGGAAGCAAGTTTAAATACTTACTTCCTTTTTATCATTCTAAAATGCTTTTCATATCATCGGGCATTTCCGCTTCAAATTCCATAGTTTTATTCGTAACAGGATGAGTAAATCTGCAATAGCAACAGTGCAGAGCCTGATGACAAATTCTTGAATCTGCTTTTCCGTACATTGTGTCGCCTACAAGAGCTGAACCGATATGCGAAAAATGCACCCTTATTTGATGCGTTCTTCCTGTTTCGAGATGAATCCTTAAAAGCGTGTTTTCACCGTCGCTTTTCAGCGCTTTCCAATGAGTAACGGCTTTTTCACCGCGCTTATCAACCGTGCGGACAGTAATAATAGGGTCCGGTCTGTAAATAGGTGCGTCAATAGTGCCTTCACCCTCAAAAACAGATGAAGCAACAGCAAGATATTCCTTGTAAATCTTGCCTGAAAGCTTTGATGCCGTGTATTTGTTTAAAGCGCATACAATAATTCCGGAGGTACCCTTATCAAGCCTGCCGACCGACCTGAAGGTTGTAGGCTTTCCTTTATTGATCAGATAAAATGCAACGGCATTTGAAAGCGTATCGCCTAAATGATTATGGCTTTCGTGAACTGCTAACATAGCAGGCTTGTTTACTATAAGTAAATCATCATCTTCATAAATAATATCAAGCGGCATTTCGACAGGAATTGAAATGCTTTCTTTTTTGTCATCGGGAAGATTGACTTCAAGCGTATCGCTTTCCCGCATTAAATCAACGGTTCTGATATGCTTGCCGTTTAATAACAATCCGTCAGGCGCTTGTTTAAGCTTAGTGATGAGCCGGTGAGAATATCCCTTTTCCTTAAGCAAATCAAGGACTTTTCTTTTATCGTATTCAGTTGTAATCTTATAACTGATTTTTCTTGGCATAGTTTTGTCCTTGCTGTTTTAATTCTTCTGCTTTGCTTAACAGAGCGTCATGACTGTTTTCACACTCTTCTTCAATTACGAGCATAAGTAATGTGCGAAGAATTCTGTTTATCTCTTTTCCGTCATATATTCCCGATTTTTTCAAATCGTTACCGTTTATATTCAAATGCTTTAAAGAATAACACTCGTTCTTCTCTTTTATTTCGTTTAAGAATAACTGCATATTCTTTAATTTTTCATCGTGAGAATGAGGATCGGCCTTTGCAAAGCAGTCGGCTCGCCGTACTTTCATAAAGTATGAGTAATATTCCTCGCCGATTTCACAAAGCATCATTTTAGCTTCGATTTTATCTCTCGGGGAACGCTCAGAATGAAGCCCGATAAGCTTTGAAACCGTTTCGACGGTTTTGTTGTCATATCTCAAACGCCTTAAAATTTCCTTACTCATCTTTTCGCCTGCAACAGCGTGTCCTTTGAAATGGTCAAAGCCGTTTTCATCAGTAGTTTTGCATAAAGGCTTTGCAATATCGTGAAAAAACACAGTGAGTCTGAGAATTTTATCGTTTTCAATATAATCAAGAGCCCTCAGGGTATGCTCCGCTACATCGTAAATGTGATACTGAGTGTTCTGTTCACAGCCGAAAAGAGGAGAAAATTCAGGAATAATTACTTCAATAATTGTGCGGTATTCGTTTACAATATCAATTACATTTTTACCGCAAATGAGCTTGGTGAATTCCTCGCGGATACGCTCAACAGCAATATTCTTAAGAAGCTCCTTATTCTTTAAAATGCTTTTTGATGTTTCATTATCAATTTTAAACCCGAGTACGCTTGCAAAACGAACAGCTCTCATAATTCGCAAAGCGTCTTCGTTGAATCTTTTGTCAGGCTCTCCGACGCAGCGAATCGTTTCATTTCTTATGTCATCAATTCCGCCGAATAAATCAACAAGTCCGTCTTGCTCGTTAAAGCAAAGAGTATTCATTGTAAAATCTCTTCGCGATAAATCGTCTTTCAGGTTTCTTGAAAAATTGACAGTTTCGGGATGTCGGTTATCAAGATAATCGCCGTCAATTCTGAATGTTGTAATTTCAAACGGCTCACCGTCAATAATAACCGTAACCGTGCCGTGCTTAATACCCGTTTCAATTATTCTGTAACCCTCAAAAACTTTTTTTGTTTCTCCGGGCAGGGCAGAGGTTGTAATGTCGAAATCGTGAGGCTCAACGCCCATAACCATATCACGCACACAGCCGCCGACGGCATAGGCTTCATAGCCGTTATCCTTTAACAGCCGTATTACACTGTTCACTTTTTCGGGCAAATGTAAATCCATAACGCACCTGAAATCAAAGC
>CAMFTS010000079.1 GCA_945988915.1 uncultured Clostridia bacterium | reverse complement strand
TTTCAATGAAATCAACTCGTTCAACATTTATGCTGAACCTGCTTTCAAAACCGATTATATCATGGGTTATTAACTCTGTTAAACAAAGCGGTGTTGAAGATATTTTCGTTGTTGTTTCGGATGACGATACAACAGTTATGCCTTTTGCCAAAGAGGTAGGCTGCGATGTATGTATAAAGCAGAAGTCTTATATCGCTTCAAAAGAATTTGTTGAGAAGCATATGGGAGAATATATACTTGTAGTTCGCGGAGATACGCCTCTTATGGATGCTATTACGCTTAGAACTGCTTTGCTTGAGCACGAAAGATCAGGCAATGATGTAACCATAATTTGTGCTAATGCCGATAAACCTTTCGGTTATTCAAGAATAGTAAGAGATGAAAACGGCGCATTTGTTTCTGTTGTAGAAGAGAAAAATGCAGAAAGTGATATAAAGAAAATTAAAGAAATAGCATCAGGTGCGTATTGGTTTAACGCAGAAGAACTTGTAAAAGGTATCACGGAATGTGAAAAGCAAGATAATCATAATATTGAAGATATAATTGCTGAAATTATAAAGCTCGGTAATAAAGTCGGCACTTATGCAGCGGATTCTCAGTATGTAGTCTTAAAAGCGTGTGACAGAAAGCAGCTTTATGAACTCAATCAGACAGCAAGAATAAATGAGCTTTTTAAGCACCTTGAAGCAGGTGTTGATATTCCTTGCTTTGACAGTGTTATGATTGAACCGGGCATTGAAATAGGACTTGATACGGTTATTCTTCCGGGTACAATTTTACGCGGGAATGTTAAAATAGGGAAAAATTGTAAAATCGGTCCGAATACAGTAATTGAAGACAGTGAAATCGGGGACAATGTAGTTCTTGATGAGGTAAAATGTTATAAATCAATAGTCAAAAACAACTGTAATATCGGTCCGTATGTGCATATCAGACCTAATTCCGTTATCGGAGAGTCAGTACATCTCGGCAACTATGTTGAAGTTAAAAATTCTACTATTGATTACGGAACCAAAGTTTCGCATCTTACCTATGTCGGCGACAGTGATGTCGGCAAACGCGTAAACTTCGGATGCGGTACGGTTACTGTTAACTATACAGGCAAAGAAAAGTTCAGAACAACAATTAAAGACGACGCGTTCATAGGCTGCAACACAAATCTTGTTGCTCCTGTTACGGTGGGCAGAGGCGCATATACTGCTGCCGGTTCAACAATCACCGAAGATGTTCCGGAAGATTCACTCGGTATCGCAAGAGCGAGACAGGTTAACAAAATCGGTTGGTGCATTAAGGCAAAAATCAAGAAAACCGAGTAATAAATAATAACTGCCGTGCATTTTTGCACGGCAGTTAAAATAAAATTTAAAGAGGAAAAGTATGTTTGACAGATTCAAATCACACAAGTCTGTCGGCGCACCTGAATTTCTCGTGGTTGGGTTGGGCAATCCTGAAAAAAAGTACAACCTTACACGACACAATTCGGGCTTTTTGTGCGTTGACGAGCTTGCGGAAAAGCATCAATTTAAAATTTCAAAATTAAAATTCAAGGCTGTTATCGCGGATACGGTTATAAATTCGCACAGAGTTATTGTTATGAAGCCGCAAACTTATATGAATAATTCGGGTGAAGCTGTAAAAGAAGCCGCAACATTCTATAAAATTCCGAATGAAAAAATCATCGTGATTTTTGACGACATATCTCTTGATGTAGGCAAGCTTCGTATAAAAAGAAAGGGAACGGACGGCGGGCATAACGGAATAAAAAGCATTATAGCTCAAACAGGCAGTTCTGATTTTCCGAGAATAAAACTTGGGGTAGGAAAAAAGCCGCATCCTGACTATGACCTTGCCGCGTGGGTGCTTTCCGAGTTTAAAAAAGACGAAGAAAAGCCGTTAAAAGAGGCAATAGATAACGCTTGCTGTGCTGTTGAGCTTATGCTTGACGGCAAAATCGATGAAGCAATGAACAGATATAATTCATAATACTTTAGGGAGATAAAAACTAACTATGGCGGGATTCAGAGAAATTCTGAAAGCATCACCTGAATATACAGAGCTTGAAAAATGCGTCTGCAAAGGCTCAACTCCTCTTGGTGTATTAGGTGTAACACAAATTCATAAGACACATATTATAAACGCACTTTGCGGTAATCTGAACCGCAAGGCGCTTATTGTTATGCCCGACGAAAGCTCTGCAACAAAGCTGTGTGAAGATATGGCGGTTTTCGGTTTGAATGCAATGGTTTACCCGGAAAGAGATTTTTCCTTCAACGGTGCAGAAATTCGTTCTCACGAATACGAACAGAGAAGACTGAAAGTGCTTTCAAATATGCTTGAGGGCAATATTGATGTTGCGGTATGCTCTGTGCAGGCGGCTATTCAGAGAACTATTCCTCCGTCAGAACTTAAAAAACATTCGCTGGTGCTCAAAAAGGGTGCTGATACATCTCTCGAAAAAATTAAAAATATACTTACATCGGCAGGTTATGTCCGCTGTGATATGGTCGAGGGCGTCGGTCAGTTTTCTGTCAGAGGCGATATACTTGATTTGTTTTCGCCTGACAGTGATCAGCCCGTCAGAGTCGAATTTTGGGGCGACACGGTTGAGAGAATGTCACATTTTGATATTGAATCTCAAAGAAGAAATGACAGCGTTGACGAATTTGCCGTTATGCCGTCAACAGAAATTGTTTTTGAGAATGAAACAGAACTAATCAAAAGAATAGAAGAATTCAGCAAAACGGTTAAGGGCAAGGGCTCAAAGAAAGCAAAAGAGGCTTTGCTTGCAGATATTGACAGACTTAAGAGCGGAGTTAAACTCAATTCGGAAGATAAGTATCTTCCTCTTGCTTATGATGAATTCAGTACGATTTTTGATTATTTAGACGAAAATTATCTATTAACAATCTGCGAAAGCGGAAATGTTAAAGAAAAGGTTAATAATGCCGTGAAGCTGATAAATGAAGAAATAAAATATCTGCTTGAAGACGGGGTGCTTTGCTCGGGCCTTGACAGATTTTCATTGACACAGGCTGAACTTTTCAGGAATTATGAAAAGTACGGCGCCATCTATTTTGACAGCTTTGCAAGAGGCAGTTTTGATACGCCTGTAAAATCGCTTATAAACTTTACCGCAACACAGCTTCCGTCTTGGAACGGTAATCTTGATGCACTTTGTGACGACATAAAACCTCTGCTGCAAAAAGAGTCAACGGTTATAGTAATGGGAGGCACGGAAAAGTCGGCAAAAACTCTTGCCGAGGACCTTGAAAACGAGGATATTCCGGCAATATATTTCATGCTTGAGCCAAAGGAATTTCCAAAAGGCAGAGTATGTGTTTTACCGTCTGCATTTTCAAACGGTTTCGCTTATCCTAACGAGAAATTCTATGTTTTTTCGTACGGTAGAGCGGCTTCGGTAAAAAAGCAACGAAAATCCAATTTCAAAAAAGGACAAAGTATTCATTCGCTTGACGAACTTAAAACAGGTGACTATGTAGTACACAGAATGCACGGTATCGGAGTATTTGAAGGCATTAAAAAGCTTGAAGTCAGAAAAATCGTCAAAGACTATATTAAAATTAAGTATGCAAAGGGCGATGTGCTTTATGTGCCTGTAACTCAGTTGGATCTTGTATCAAAATATATAGGACCGCACGACGACAGCGGAAAATCTGTCAAGCTTAACCGTATCGGCGGTGTAGAATGGGAAAAGACAAGAAGCAAGGTCAGAAGTGCCGTTAAGGATATGGCAGATGAGCTTATTGCTCTGTATTCAAAGAGAAGAGAATCAAAGGGCTATGCCTTTTCACCCGATATTGATATGCAATCCGATTTTGAACGCAGATTCCCGTATGACGAAACTCCCGACCAGTTAAGAGCGTCAGATGAAATCAAGGGCGATATGGAAAAAGCATATCCTATGGATAGATTACTTTGCGGCGATGTCGGTTTCGGAAAAACCGAGGTTGCTTTGAGAGCGGCGTTCAAGTGTATAGCTGACGGAAAACAGTGTGCAATACTCGTGCCTACGACAATTCTTGCATTACAGCATTACAGAACAATTACTTCAAGATTTGAGGGATTTCCTGTTGAAACGGAAATGCTGTCACGCTTCAGAACACCGAAAGAGCGTGCTAAAATCATTAAAAATCTTAAGCACGGAAGTATAGATATAGTTGTAGGCACTCATTCACTTATTTCAAAAGATGTTGTATTTAAAGATTTGGGCTTGCTCATAGTTGACGAAGAACAGCGTTTCGGTGTAGCCCAAAAGGAAAAAATAAAAGAGAAATTCCCTTATGTTGATGTGCTTACCCTTTCGGCAACACCGATTCCGCGAACGCTTAATATGGCGATGACGGGAATTCGTGATATGTCTGTCATTGAAGAAGCGCCGCAGGACAGGCATCCGGTACAGACATATGTCATAGAACACGAAATGGGTATCCTTGCGGAGGCAATGGAAAAAGAGCTTCGCCGCGGAGGTCAGGTTTATTATTTATATAATAAGGTTGAGGATATTGAGCTTAAAGCGGCGGAAATTCAGAAATATCTTCCCGACGCAAGAATTGCGGTTGCACACGGAAAAATGGCAGAAGAAGAGCTTAGTGACCGTTGGCGCAGACTTCTGGAGGGCGAAATCGATATTCTCGTTTGCACTACAATAATTGAAACAGGCGTTGATGTGCCAAACTGTAATACCTTGATAATTGAAGATGCCGACAGACTCGGTCTTGCACAGTTGCATCAAATCAGAGGAAGAGTCGGAAGAAGCGCAAGAAGAGCTTCCGCTTATTTTACATTTAAACGCGGAAAAGAGCTTTCAGAAATTGCTCAGCGAAGACTCGAAGCCATCAGAGAATATACTGAATTCGGTTCCGGATTTAAAATTGCTATGCGAGACCTTGAAATAAGAGGTGCAGGCAGTATTCTCGGCGC
>CAMFTS010000078.1 GCA_945988915.1 uncultured Clostridia bacterium | reverse complement strand
GCAATTTCTTCAATAGGCTTACCGGTGTTCTCTGCGAGAATTTTGTTAAGCTTTTCTTTAGTCTTTAATATGTGCTTAGCAGTAATTTCAATTTCTGTTGCCTGACCCTGAGCACCGCCTGACGGCTGATGAATCATAATATCAGCGTTGGGAAGCGCATATCTCTTACCCTTTGTGCCTGATGACAAAAGGAAAGCGCCCATGCTTGCAGCCATACCCATACAAATAGTAGAAACATCACACTTGATATACTGCATAGTATCATAAATCGCAAGACCTGCCGTAACAGAACCGCCGGGGCTGTTAATGTAAAGGCTGATATCCTTTTCCGGATCCTGACCTTCAAGATATAAAAGCTGTGCAACAACCAAGCTTGCGGTTGCATCGTTTACTTCGTCAGACAAAACAATAATTCTGTCGTTTAAAAGTCTTGAAAAAATGTCGTATGAACGTTCGCCTCTGCTGGTCTGTTCAACAACATAAGGAACTAATGCCATAAAACTTACCTCCAAAAAATTATTTATCCCTTTTCTTCATAAATTATTATTGAAAGAAAGTCAAAGCTTTAATCAATATTATTCAGCATCTTTTTTTGCAGCAGTCTTTTTTGCGGGAGCCTTCTTTGCTGCCGGCTTCTTTTCTTCGTCTGCAGCTTTTGCTGTTGTCTTCTTTGCCGCCTTTTCTTCTGTAAAGCTTGCGTTTTCAATTACGAAATCAATAGCTTTTCTCTGAAGAAGCTCAGGCTTGATACTCTCAGCGGAAACAGCTTTCTTAATTTGCTCAATATCCATATTATATGCTTCGGCATACTTCTTATATTCTTCTTCAATATCAGCTTCGGAAACTTCAAGCTTTTCCTTCTTAATAATTTCTTCAATAGCAAGGTCAAGCTTAACCTGCTTCTCTGCCTGATCCTTATAGCCTTCACGGAAAGCCTTTTCGTCCATACCTGTATATTTGAAGTATGTCTTGATATCAAGGCCCTGCATCTGAAGTCTGTATGCAAAGTCATCAACATCCTGATCAATCTTCTTTTCAATCATACAGTCAGGAATGACAGCTTCAACTGACTCTGCAACCTTTTCGAGTACTGCATTGTTAGCCTGTGCTTCTGCTTCATTCTTTTTCTTTGCTTCAAGCTCTGCCTTAACGCTCTTCTTGTATTCGTCAACAGTGTCAAATTCGCTGACATCCTTAACGAAATCGTCGTCAAGTGCAGGAACCTCTTTCACCTTGATTTCGTGAAGCTTGCACTTAAATACTGCATCCTTACCTGCGAGCTCAGGTGTATATTCTTCAGGGAACTTAACATTTACATCAAATTCGTCACCTGCTTTGTGTCCGATTATCTGATCTTCAAAGCCCGGAATAAACTGACCTGAACCGAGAGTAAGCTCATAATTTTCGCCCTTACCGCCTTCAAAAGCTTTATCGTCAACAAAGCCTTCAAAATCAATAACTGCGATATCGTTTTTCTTTGCAGCTCTCTTCTTTTCAACAGTAACTATTCTTGCATTTTGCTCAAGCATAGCGTTAATGTGATTTTTAACCTCTTCTGCTGATACCTTTGTTGATTTCTTTTCAACCTTAACGCCCTTGTATTTTCCGAGTTTTACTTCCGGTTTAACAGTAACCTTAAGCTTCATAACTACGCCGTCTTTGCCCATTTCAGGGATATCAAGGTCAAACGGAGTATCGATTACATCGAGCTTTGATTCTTCAATAGCTGCTGAAACAGCTTCCGGATAGATGATTTCAAGTGCATCTTCATAGAAAACACCTGCACCATACATTTTTTCAATAAATGCACGGGGAGCTTTGCCCTTACGGAAGCCCGGAACATTTATTTTCTTTCTCTGCTGAAGATATGCCTTATTCACAGCAGCTTCGAAAGTTTCGCCGTCAACGGCAACTTCAAGCTCCCAAACATTCTCTTCAACTTTGTTTGATGATTTTAAACTCATTTGTTATTCCTCCTGAATATACCATATCTGAGATATTATAACAGATAGTATAAAAAATTACCATAGTTTTTTTATATTTTCTTTATTTTATAAATTTCGGACAAAATTTGAGATAATCTGCAGATAACAGTTCAAATTTTATACCGTCTTTTTCACCGTTAAACGAATAATTTGCAGATGCGCCGTGTAAATGAGCATAATAGCAGTGAGTAATGTTTTCTTCCTTCAAAACATCAAAAATCGGCTGACATATCCTTTCATTTGTAAGCGGCGGATAATGAAGAAAAACATAAGGTTCTCCGCCAAGACGGCGTCCTTCGGCGATTGATGCGCGTATTCTGCCTGATTCTCTCAGAATAACCTTGTCCATATCGTCTTTTTCTGCATCGAAAAACCATCCTCTTGAGCCGCAAACGCTGATATCACCGACTCGGTAAGAATTGTTAAAAAGAAAGCTGATTTTATCAAACGAATTATCTTTTGCAAATTCATTTAATTTTGTAAGCGTATTCCACCAATAGTCATGATTTCCTTTCATAATTATTTTCCGGCCCGGCAAATCGTTGATAAACCGAAAATCCTTTTTAGCTTCTTCAAGCTTCATCGCCCACGAAATATCGCCCATCAAAACAACGGTGTCTTCATCGGTTATTAAATTTTTCCAATTTTTTTCAAACCGTTCAACATAATTTGTCCAGCCCTTGAAAATATCCATCGGCTTATTAACGCTGAACGAAAGATGAGGATCGCCTATTGCGTATAACGACATAAATTCAGCCCCGTTTTAATGAATAATTGAAAATTAAGCGTTAAAAATAATAAAACAAAATGAAAGGAGATTTTTACAATGATCAGTGAAATCAAATGCGACGCTACAAACTGTGTGTATAACGACGGCACTCATAAGTGCAATGCAGACCACATTGATGTTGACTGGATGTCAGGCTGCGACTGCTGTGAAGCAAAGTGCTCAACTTTTACACTTCATGATTCTTCCAAATAACAATATGAAAGCGAAAAAGTACTTTTTCGCTTTCAGTACATAACTTATATGCCGAGCATATCAAAAACAACCTGCGCCATATCTTCTTTTGCCGCAACTCTTGTAAATCTCGGAGTTTTCCCTTTAAGATTGGCAAGCTGAGGCGGTACGGGCTCTTTTGATTTTGCGAAAAGCTCCTCAACCATTGAGAATTCGTCTTCCGACTTAACATCTGTTTCGATAGCAGAAAGAACGCTCGCCGAGAATTTATACGGATTAGCTGTTGATGCAATAACTGTCGGTGTATTATCTCCCGATTCTTTTGCATAGGCATTGTAAACATTTACCGCAACAGCTGTATGTGTATCTATAAGGTATTCATAATTCTCAAATACTTCTTTAATTGTATCCTTTGTTGCAATATCATCGCAGAAGCCTGCATCAAAGCATTCGCATATTTTTGCGTGAATATCTTCATCAACAGTATATTTGCCGTGCTTTGCAAGCGCAAACATATAATCTGCAGTCTTATCTGCATCATAGCCTGAAAGAATGTATATAAGTCTTTCAAGATTTGAAGAAATAAGAATATCCATTGACGGAGAAGAAGTGCAGTAGAAGTTTCTGTTTCTGTCGTAAGTACCTGTTTTAAGGAAATCCGTCAAAACATTATTTGCATTTGAAGCACAGATGAGCTTTTTAATCGGAACACCCATTTCCTTTGCATAGTAAGCGGCAAGGATATTTCCGAAGTTGCCGGTAGGAACAACTATATTTATATCTTCGCCGAGCTTAATGCTTCCCTGTTCAACCATATCGCAGTAAGCCGAAACATAGTAAACGACCTGAGGAACAAGTCTGCCCCAGTTAATTGAGTTAGCTGACGAGAAAGCAAAATTGTTTTCTTTAAACTTTTCTTCAATCTGCTTATTTGTAAAGATAGACTTTACTCCGCTCTGTGCATCGTCAAAATTACCGTGTATTGCACATACGCTTACATTGTTACCCTCTTGAGTTGTCATCTGAAGCTTCTGCATAGGGCTGACGCCGTCAACAGGATAGAATACAAGAATTTCAGTATTCGGAACATCCTTGAATCCCTCAAGTGCAGCCTTGCCTGTATCACCTGAAGTAGCAACAAGAATAACGATTTTTGTATCTTTAAGCGTTTTGCCGGCTGATACAGTAAGAAGATAAGGTAAAATCTGTAATGCCATATCCTTGAAAGCACAAGTAGGACCTCTCCAAAGCTCAAGTATATTTGCCTTGTCGTTGAGCTTGTGTAACGGAGCAACCTTTTCCGATGAGAATTTACCCGCTTTATATGCGCTGTTTACGCACATATCAAGCTCTTCTTCGGTAAAGTCTGTAAGATATAGCTTCAATATTTCTTTTGCTCTGCCTATATAATCAAGTTTTGAAATCTTAGCAATATCGTCAAGCGTAATTTTCGGAATTTCAGCAGGAACAAAAAGACCGCCGTCTGATGAAATACCCTTAGCAATAGCTTGTGCCGCTGTTACTTTAACAGCCTTGTCCCTTGTGCTCGTATAGAACATAATTCACACATCCTTAATATATAAATTGATTTTCTTACTTATTTAAGCTTATAAGGATTAACCGTTATAAGCATTTTTTATGTAGTTAAATGAAACGGCTTTTCCGTCTTTCATATAAACCTCTGCTACATCAAATCTCGGTTGCAGATAAGTTTTATTTCCGGATAAGAAAAACCGGGCAGTTTTAATAATTCTTTTCTGCTTTGCTTCGTCAACAGCTTCCCTTGCGCTGTAAACAGCATTTTCATCGCGGGTTTTAACTTCAACAAAGCAAATATGTTTTCTGTCGCTTGCTATTATATCAATTTCACCCATTCTGCAACGAAAGTTTGCGTCAATAATATCATACCCGTTTACGCGGAGATATCTTGCAGTATATACTTCACCGTATGCACCGGTCAGCCTTTTATCCATAATCTATTCACCGATAATTTTCTTAATGAATGTTCTTCTGTGAATTTCCGACGGACCGAACTCTGC
>CAMFTS010000077.1 GCA_945988915.1 uncultured Clostridia bacterium | reverse complement strand
CAAGGGAGCCTGAAGCTTATATTCAGTTTGTTTATCGGCGGAAAGTATGGATTGCTTTTTTTATTATTTCAATCCCTCAGTCATTTTTGCAAAATGACAGCTCCCTTTACACAAGGGAGCCTGAAGCTTATATTCAGTTTGTTTATCGGTGGAAAGTATGGATTGCTTTTTTTATTATTTCAATCCCTCAGTCATTTTTTACAAAATGACAGCTCCCTTTACACAAGGGAGCCTGACATAAAAAAGGCGGGTTTAAAACCTGCCTTTTGTGATTTAGTTCTGTTTTTGTACGACCTTGTATTCGTCATACGGATTGTAATAAGGACATTCAAAATCTGCATAGCTTAGAAATCTTGCCATTTCGTCTTCGTCAAGATTTATTTCACAGCCATAGCAGTCATATTCTTCGTCATAAACATAGTAAGCGCAACATTCACATTGCGTTACTTTCTTTTTCTTGCTTTCAGACATCAGTTTTCCTTCTCTTCGTGATATTCCCTTTCGGTGTTTACATTCCAGATATTTGACTTGTCGGTTTTACCCGAAATAATATTGTTTACAGTTTCAAAAGCCGTCATCATTGAATGGTCCATATTATTGTATCGGTGCTGTCCGTTTCTGCCGACACAGTAAAGATTTTCAAATCCGTCAAGATATTCAATCACCTTCGGCAAGTCCTTGTATGTGTCAAAATATGCGGGATATGCTTTTTGAATTTTTTCTCTGTGCGAATCAAGAACTTTTACGCTGTTGTCGATTATGCCGATTTTTTTAAGTTCTGAAACGGCAAACTCAACGCAGTCGGATTCTTGCATATTCCAAAAATCGTCACCTTCGTTGCAGAAATATTCAAGACCGAGCCAAACGGTATTGTTAACATTTTTTACAAGATAAGGCGACCAGTTATTGAAAATCTGAATTCTGCCGAGCTTTACACCTTTGTCTTGAACATATATCCAACAGTCCGGAATAATATTGCCGATAGTTCTTATATCGGTTTTATTTTTTATAGCGAGTTTGTCAACAAGCAAGCCGACTGTAACGAAATCTCTGTACGGTAATCCGTTTGCAATTTCTTTAATGCTTTCGGGTATCTCTTCACCGCTTAACCCGTTTACTAAATCTTTTAACGGCATTGAAGAAATGAAAATATCACCGTCATATTCCGTACCGTTTGCAAAAACAGATTTAATTCTACCGTCTTCAATGTTGATTCTGTCTGCGTTTGCATTGAAAATGATTTTTCCGCCTAATGCTTCAAATTCTTCTGCTGCTGTTTCCCAAAGCTGCCCCGGACCGAATTTCGGATATTTGAATTCTTCAATTAAAGAAGCTTCCGTGCTTGCACTTTTTGAAGGAATGACTTTTGATACAGCATTTTTAAGAACTTCCGTAATAGAAATGCCTTTTACTCTTTGAGCACCCCAGTCAGCAGAAATCTCTGACGGATGCCTTCCCCAAAGCTTTTCCGTATAGCCCTCAAAAAACATTGAATAAAGCTCTTTTCCGAAGCGATTGATGTAAAAGTTTTCAAGAGAGGTTTCATATTTCTTGAATGCCATAGCGTTTAAATAGCTAAAGCCTGATTTCACGGTCCGCGCAAAGCCCAAATTCAAAATGGTTTGCAGCTTTAGTGAAACAGGATAATCAAAAAATTTATTAAGATAATAAATTCTTGAAATTCTCTGCCTTAAGAGCATAGTTTTGTCTTCAGCTTCCGGGTCGGGACCGTTTGGCGCTAAAGCTCTGTTTTTTGAAAGCAATTTGTCGTCGTAAGACGGAGCGCCTTGCATTTTTAACAGGCTTTCCCACCACTCATTAACTTTTTCATCTTTTGAGAAAAAGCGATGACCGCCGATATCCATACGGTTGCCGTTATACTTAACAGTTGCGGAAATACCGCCTATTCTGTCACTTGCCTCAAGAATTGTAACTCTGTATTCGTTTTTAGCCCTTCTGAGCAACTCAAGTCCGGCAGTAAGTCCTGCAGGACCGGCGCCTATAATTACTACATTTTTCAATTCTTTTTCCTCCGCAGAAGGTTATTTTTTACTCCAAAAGATATAATCTGAAACAAGAACAGCTCTCGAGAAAGCTGCTTCAGCACCGCCGATTTTAATGGGTGGCGCAATAAGAAAGTACTCGCCGTTAGTTACATTTTCAAGATTAAGCCCTTCAAGAATGGCTATGTTTTTATTAAGCAGAGCTCGGTGAGCGGTTCCGCTTGAATCAGGTGATTCAATAGTAGTTCCGTCCGTGCCGACAAGCTCAAAGCCGAAATAGGCGATAGCCTCAGCGGCTGTTTCGTGAAGATAAGCTTTGCCTTTTGATTTGATAAGAATCCGTTTACATCCTCTCGGGAAACAATCTTCTATCAACTGACCGGTTATTATTCCCGGTGACACTTCAATTACACGGCACGGGCCTATAAATTTTTCTAAATCATAGTTTTCTATGCTTTCACCGTCGGGAATAAAATGCGAGGGAGCGTCAACATGAGTACCGTTATGTAGGCAGGCACTTATTGTACTTAAATTGTAGAATGAGTCCTGAGATATTTCTTTAACTGCCGTTAATTCGGGAACGGGGTCGCCTTCAAATACTTCTGCTGTAAGCAAATCGTTTGAAATATCAATGATTTTCATGCCTTCACCTTCTTTAATTATTCACACATTTAAATTATATCAAATTGTAAACAGATGTCAATTAACGGTATGTTAATTATTGCCTAAAACGGCTTTAATAATCATTGGCTGAAGCTTATTTGCAAAGTTTTCATTTTGCTTGTCAAATAAAACATCGGAAATTGTGTTTTGAATTTCCAAAGCGTCAAACATTGCGAAAACAGCTTTACCTATACAGTCATCGATTTGCTCGTTGTTTAAAACTGTTTGAAATCGAATGCTTTCGGGTATTTTGGATCTTAAAAACCGTTCGCAGCGGATCTCTCCCGCCTGACCGTAGGGCAGAGTATGATAATCGTTATCACTGAGAAAAGCAAGCGAAAGTGCGGGTATGCACAAATGCTCGGCTTCGCCCGTAAGAGAGCATTTGAAAACTGTCACATCATATCCGTACTGCACAAAAGCTTCTGCAAGTCCTGATATAAGCAGAGAGTTAATGTATTTAATCTTGCCTGAAACGGTAAAAATACGATTACAGTCTTCAAGTACCGTTTCATATAAACAGTGCACTCCCCAAGCGGTTATTGCACTGAGTGACCTCACGGAAGAAGTACCTGTATGTTCAGTAGGCGTAAACTTGTTCCTTGAAATAAACCGCAGTATATAGTTGAGAATTTTCGGTTTGCTTATGTATTTCATAATCAAATAATCATTTTCTTTTTGAAGTATTGAAGCGGTGTTTTTTTCTTTGGCAAAGCACGAAAGAAAAACATTCTTTTTCGTTTCCGATTCGGCAATTCTTTTGCTTTGGACATCTGAATTGCCAATTTCGTCGATATCAAAAGTTTTTGTTTCACAGAATCCGCTTGTGTAGTATTCCGAATCATAGATTAAGCTGTTTTTTCCTTTTATATAAACGCATGCTAATTTGTCATAATCAAACGGAGATAAGAATTTTTCACACGATAATCCGTTGTTTGAGGCTTCGTTTGCAATCTCATAAAGTGCTTTACTCTTTAACAGAGGGCAACTGCCTTTGATGCTGAAAACATTTAATTCACTGCCGCAACCGTTAATAATAGAATCAACACTTTCAGATGAAAAAAAGTATTTCATATAAACACCTCCCGAATATTCTATTCTCAATAAGGTCATTTTGATACAATATAATATGTTGTGATTTGCGAAAATTTACTGTTTTATTTGACATATCTTCATAGTAGGAGTATAATAATAAAGTTGGAAATTTCAAACAATACTCAAGGAGTGAAAAAATATGCCATTAGTAACAACAACAGAGATGTTTAAAAAAGCATATGAAGGCGGCTACGCTATCGGTGCTTTTAATGTAAACAATATGGAAATTATTCAGGGCATTACAAGAGCTGCAAAAAAGCTTGACGCACCTGTAATTCTTCAGGTTTCGGCAGGCGCAAGAAAGTATGCCGCTCACGGTTATCTTGTAGCTATGGTAAAGGCTGCTGCAGAAGAAACAGGTCTTCCTATTGCTCTTCATCTTGATCACGGTCCTGACTTTGAAACATGTAAGGCTTGTATCGACGGCGGCTTTACTTCAGTTATGATTGACGGCAGTTCTCTTCCTTATGAAGAAAATGTTGCTCTTACAAAGATGGTTGTTGAGTATGCACATGCTCACGGCGTAGTTGTAGAGGGCGAGCTCGGTACACTTGCCGGTGTTGAAGATGATGTTGTAGTTGAAGCAGGTCACGAATCTTACACAAATCCTGATCAAGTATTTGATTTCGTTACAAGAACAGGCGTTGACTCACTTGCTATTGCAATCGGTACATCACACGGCGCATACAAATTCAAGCCGGGTCAGAAGCCGCAGCTTCGTTTCGATATTCTTGAAGAAGTTGAAAAGAGACTTCCCGGTTTCCCGATCGTTCTTCACGGTGCAAGCTCAGTTAATCAGGAGCACATTAAGATGATTAACGAGTTCGGCGGCGAGATGCCTGATGCTATCGGAATTCCTGAAGATATGCTTCGTCAGGCTGCATCTATGGCAGTTTGCAAGATAAATGTTGACTCGGATATCCGTATCGCTATGACTGCTGCCGTTCGTAAGCACTTTGCTGAAAATCCGGCAGATTTCGACCCGAGAAAGTATCTCACACCTGCAAGAAACGCTATTGAAGAAGTTGTTTCTCATAAGATTGAAACAGTTCTCGGCTGTGCAGGCAAAGCATAATTCAGCTTAAATTTTCAACCTCCTGTATTTATGAATACAGGGGGTTGTTTTTTTGTTTGTATAAACTCTACAAAGATTTTTCTTTAAATTTATAAAAAATTTCTGACAAATTCAAAAACTGTCTCTTATACACATCTCCGAGCCCACGAGACGTAGAGGAAT
>CAMFTS010000076.1 GCA_945988915.1 uncultured Clostridia bacterium | reverse complement strand
GATATATGACCTTTAAAGAAATTGCCGCTTATGCAGGCGGCGGTATCGGAGCATATTTTATTATTCAGTTAGGTTCTACTCTGTTGGTAGGTACGCAGAATATGATTGTCGGTAACGCTATCGGTGTTGCTCCGACAGATATGTATATCCTTTATCTTATTTCAACAATCGCCAATATTCCTCTTACGGCTGTCAGAGCAAATATTGTAGATAATACAAGAGGTAAGGGCGGTAAATACAGACCGTACATTCTTTCAATGGGTATCCCGACCGCGTTAATTGCGATAGCTTATGTCTGGTTCCCATATGCAAAAATGTATGAATTATTTCCACAGTTGATTTTCGGAAAAGAAGCAGGCTATATAATAAAATGCGCTATGGTATTGTTATTTAGCCTTTTGTTACAGTTCTTCTTTAACTTCTTTAACGATGCTTATACAAACCTTATTCATGTTCTTTCTCCGAATACTCAGGAGAGAACCGATGTTCTTGCTGTTAAATCGGTTGTTTATTCGCTTGCACCGTCAATTATGAATATTGTTGCACCTATCGTTGCACAGCAGCTTGCAAACGGCAACCTTTTCGATTTGAAGGTGTACCGTATTACATATCCGATTTATTCAATATTCGGTATAGCACTTATAATTATTGTTTATGCTCATACTCAGGAAAAAATTGTTCAGGCTAAGACTCACACAATTCAGATTAGCTTTATGGACTCACTCAGAGAAGTCGCAAAGAATAAGTATTTCTGGATTATTGCCTGTGCCGGTTGGCTCGGTTTCCTTGAGAGCTCATACGGCGCAGTTCTCAACTGGTCATTTACATACGGCAAAACATGCACGGGCGGTCAGTTGGCGCTTATCAATACGCTTATAGGTAATGCATCTCTCTGGGGTATGCTTCTTGCTCCGATTTGCATTAAAAAATGGGGTAAGAAAAAAGTTCTTATCGGCGTTAATATGTTCAATGTCCTTTTCATTATCTCAATGTTGGTTGATATGAGAAACATCTGGTGGCTCTCCGTTTGCATTTACCTTAACTGGCTTGTCGGCGCATTTGAACAGATTACCACACCTGCAATTCAGGCAGATATCCGTGATTATCAGCAGTATCAGTCGGGCGAAAGAATAGACGGTATGTTTGCCGCAGTAGCAACAATAGGTAATATTGTTACTCTTGTAACTTCATCACTTCTTCCTATCGTTCAAAGACATTACGGCGTTTACGAAGGCAACGGATATAAGAATCCGTTTGATATTCTTGATATAGAAACGGGCGAACCGGGACTTCTTTATAAATTGATGGGCGCTATGATTATTATGGCAGCTATCGGTGCATTTATGAATGTTCTTCCGTATTTCTTCTATGACCTTACGGAAATAAATCAGAAAGCAATTGTCCGTATTCTTAGAATCAGAGCTATGTTTGAGGATTACGGCAACGGAATCTTAAATGACCGTGATATCGTAGCTACTGTTGATATTATCCGCGACGCGCAAGCATATGCTAAAATGACTCCTGAGAAGGTTACTCCTTCATACAGGGGAATTAAGGATAAGGCTGAAAAGAAAGCGGCAAAGAAAGCATATAAAGATGCTTTGAACAGAAATGAAGAAATTGAAATTTCAAAGCTTGTTTGTCAAGAGCTGAATAAATTTGAAACACCGTTTTATAAAACGCAGGTTGAGGCAAACAGAAGGGTGCTCGAAAAAGGTCTTTCAGGCTTGCTTGAACAAGATATGAAAAGCATAAGAGCAGAGCTGAAAGCTGCAAAAGCAATGCCGAAGAAAACAGAGGAAGAAAAAGAATATCGCAAGTTTGCAAAAGAAATTGCACAGAAAAAACTCTCTTCCTGCAAGGCTATTAAAGAGTATTATTCAAACGGCGAGGAGCTTAAATCTCCCGATTTCGCAAAGCTTGACGAGTTGTTCAATCTTGAGGATAAATGCGAAGACAGACTCCGTGCGCTTTCACTTGCACTTTCAGATGCAAAGAAAGATAAGGATTCAGCAGAAAAGACAAGAATCAAGGCTGAAATCAAGAAAGTTGCCGCTGAAAGAAAACAGGTATTCAAGGCACAGAAAATTGAAATGGACATGCATGCTCGCTACGGCAGAGCAGCTAAGCCGTATCTTTATGCTGAAAAGCTTATCACCCAGCAGGAAAACTATACTCATCTTGAAGAAATTATAGGCCTTTACGACGAAGCAAAGGTCAGATATGAAGCAAAGCTTGAGGCTGACAGATTAGAGGCTGAGCGCATCAGAGCCGAAGAAAAGGCAATGGATGAAAAAATGAAAGCAGAAAAGAAAGCTGCAAAGAAAAAATAATTCATTGAAAAATCAGGCGTTATAAAGGCGGTAGGTTTTCCTACCGCCTTTTAATATAGACTTTTTGTCAATATGTATATATTTTTCTTTGAATGTTTGTCTAAAATGCAGAATAGAATTTAAAGGTGTTGACACGAACCGTTTAATGTGATATAAATATTCCGAACTGAACAATTAGCAAACTTGTCGCAAGGCAAGGACGCAAAGCTATAGGGACCCACCGGGTCAGCCAGTTGCATTCATTTGACAGATTTTCTGTCGATTTGTCTTAATGTGTAGCTTTGCAGATTTGTGCAGAGCTTTTTATTTTGTTCTTTTTTCCTTTTTCATATAATTCCTGTGGTCTGACCAACCACAAACCCTACCCAATTTGAAAGCCATTTTTCATAAACGGCTTTCAAAAAAAAGACCCTTGCTTATGCAAGGGCCTTTTTTTGTTCTGTATTATCTTTAAAATAATCTGACTCAAGCCATTTTCATTGAAATATCAAACGCCTTAACTGAATGTGTGAGAGCTCCGATTGAAATAATATCAACGCCTGTTTCGGCAACAGCTCTGATGGTTTCATTTGTAATTCCGCCTGAAGCCTCGGTCTTTGCTTTGCCGTCAATTATTCTGACAGCTTCACGCATTGTATCATTTGTCATATTGTCAAGCATAATAATATCGGCACCTGCCGCAACTGCTTCACGGACTTCATCAAGATTTCTTGTTTCAACTTCAATTTTTGTTGTGTGACCGAGTTTGCTTCGCAAAATATTCACTGCGTTTGTTATGCCGCCGCCTGCGTCAATATGGTTGTCTTTAAGCATAGCACAATCCGAAAGATTAAACCGATGATTTTTACCGCCGCCGCAGGTCACAGCGTATTTTTGCAAAGCACGAAGACCGGGAAGAGTCTTTCTTGTATCCGTAATCTGTGCATTTGTGCCCTTACAGAGTTCAACAATTTCATTTGTAGCACTTGCAATTCCCGAAAGATGCTGAATAAGATTCAAAGCTGTTCTTTCGCCTTTTAACAGAAGAACTGTCTTTCCCTTGAATCTTACAATGATATCTCCCTTTTTGATTTTATCGCCGTCTTTGAAGAATACCTCTTTTTCAAATGTATCGTCCAGCAGTTCAAAAACACGCATCGCGATATCAATTCCGCAAAGAACACCGTCAGCCTTTGCAACGAAATATGCTTCGTCTGTCTGATCTTCCGGGATAAGATAATCAGAAGATACATCTATATAGTTGATATCCTCTTTCAGAGCATTCTTAATAATATCGTCAACATAGAGTAAAGGTAAATTCATCGTTCGTCAACCTCCTTTAGTATTATGTGAGCAACTGTCGCAAGACTTAATGCTTCACAGTAGTCGGGCGTGATTGCAAATTTACCCGAGTGTAATCTTTTTAAAATTCTGTCAACCTGTTTAAGCCCTGTTCTGACGGCGTCGCTGTCAGGAATTACAAAATATGCTCTCTGCATTATAGAACGAATTTCTGTTCTCATTCCCTTAGGCAACGGAGCGCCTGAAATATCAGACTCTTTTTCTGTGGGAACGACATGAGCAAATCCGGCATTTACACATTTTTCAATATCCTGAGCGGCGCGTCTTCCGAATACCAGGGCTTCAAGCAGAGAATTACTTGCAAGCCTGTTCTTGCCGTGTACTCCCGTATGTGAACATTCGCCGACAGCATAAAGCCTTGAAACCGAAGTTCTTGATTCAAGCGAAACATCAATTCCGCCCATTAAATAGTGCTGGCAGGGGAATATAGGAATTAAATCCTTAGTGATATCCACGCCTTGCTCAAGACAGCCGGCGTAGATACCGGGAAATCTGTTAATAAGATAATCCCTGTCCCTGTGAGTGATATCAAGATAGAAATTATTACTGCCTGTTTTTCTGCTTTCAAGAATTATTGACCTTGATACAACATCGCGCGGAGCAAGCTCAAGACGCTCGTCATAACGCTGCATAAAGCGTTGTTTGTTACAGTTAATAAGATAAGCTCCTTCACCGCGAACGGCTTCACTGATGAGAAATTGCTCGCGATTAGGGCCGTTGAATGCAGTCGGATGGAACTGAACATAGCTTAAATTCTTGATAGATGCACCGAGATCATAAGCAAGACGGATACCGTCACCGGTTGCAACGGCAGGATTCGTTGTGTATTTATAAACTCTGCCGATACCGCCTGTTGCGAGCACGCAATAGTCAGCAAATACGCTTACACTCTCACTGCCGTTTATAAGAATATCTGCACAGAATCCGCTTTTTACCTTCTCAAGATTATACACAAGCGAATCCGGGCATTGAGTAATGTTTTTTCTGCGATGAAGTTCTTCGAGTAATTTTTTTACGATTTCAGCACCTGTTGTGTCCTTGTGATGAACAATTCTTCTTCGGCAATGACCGCCCTCAAGAGTTTTCTGAATAGTGCCGTCAGGATTTTTGTCAAAATCAACACCGTATTCCATTATTTTACGGACATCGTCAGGACCTTCGTGGACAAGAACGGTGACTGCGTCAGGGTCATTCGCTTGACTGCCTGCAATCATAGTGTCCTCAATGTGAAGGTCGAAGCTGTCATTTTCAAAGCTTAAAACGGCAGCAACACCGCCTTGAGCCAGGTTGCTGTTTGAGAGCGTGTCCGATTTTTTGGAAAGAACGAG
>CAMFTS010000075.1 GCA_945988915.1 uncultured Clostridia bacterium | reverse complement strand
ATTTTTTCAGGAAAGTCAAGCAAAGTAAGCTTTTGAAGTCCGTCTATAATCATTTGTTTTCCTCTTTTTTCTTTCTGATTTTTCCGCCGAGTGTATCGGCAAGGTACATAAATCCGATTACGAAAGCGGCAATGCCCGATGAAATGAGCCTTGACATTTTAAATCTGCCTTCGAGTACGGTCATTGCAAACAAAACACCGATAATTGCAAGTATATATACAACGGTAAGCACTGTTTTTACCGACGGTGATTTATTCTCATTCAATGAAAGTAAAAACACTGAAGCAATAACAACCAATGAAGCTATGCCGTAGCAAATCAAAAACTGTTGCATGGAACACCTCACACTTCTTTACGGCAAACCAGGCAAAGCCAATCACCGCTTCTGTTTTCTTCGATAATTTCAAAGTTATTCTTTGAAAGTGCCGCTTTTACCTCCGCTTCTCTCGGCGCGATTATTCCCGATGTAATGAAAACAGAGCTTTCTTTCATAAATTCTCCGACAAAATCCGAGAACATAATTATCACATCTGCGACAATGTTTGCGAGTATGACATCAAACTTGCCGGAAACCTTATCGGTAAGATTACCGTGCAATATTTTATATTCAGGCTCTTTAAAGCCGTTAACCCCGCCGTTTTCAACAGCTGTTTTTACCGCCAGCTCATCGATATCAACGCCGACAACATTTTTTGCTCCGAGAAGAAGCGAAGCAATACCGAGAATACCGCTGCCGCAACCTGTATCAAGCACGCTGTCGCCCTCGTGCAGATATTTTTCGCACATTTCCATACAAAGACGGGTTGTGTCGTGTCCGCCTGTGCCGAAAGCAAGTCCGGGTTCGATTGAAAGAACCTTTCTGTTGTCGGGATTTTCATAATCGTCTATCCACAGAGGTCTGATAAGAATTTTACTGCCTATATTTATCGGCTTAAAGTATTCTTTCCAGTTGTTTTCCCAATCTTCGTTTTTACACTTGTTCAAATCGATTTTATGCTGAATTCGGGCTTCGTTAAACCTCTCCGAAAGAAATGCAACCGCTTCGGCAGGATTTTCTTCGGGCGCAATATAAATATGTATATAGCCTTTTGTCCTGTCCTTTGCCAAAAGCTCTTCGTCAATCAAATTGATATTTGCGATTTCCCAGGTTTCCTCTTCAAGCGTACGATAATCTTCAATGTAAATACCGTACGGGACTGCCATATTAGCAATATCGGCAGCAGAGTCAATATCATCAGCATTTATTTTGATTAAAACTTCTGTCCACTCCATAGTTTATTGTCCTCTGTTAATATTTATTGTGCACTCTTTCGCAGAAGCAAAGCAAATCTTTTATTTCAAGCTTCGTGCCGTCATCAAGGATTGCGGTTCCGCTCATTCTTCCGAACACTTGATGTTGGTCTGTAACAATTACTTTAACATCAATGCAAGCAGACCTGTCCAGAATGGGCTCGAACTTCATTTCAAATCTTCCGTCAGAAGAAGTAATGGTCCAAGGGTCCGTATAGCCTGATTCGGGAATATTGAAAGTAACATCGTCAAGCTTATGACCTACTCCGTCATAAAAGATGATGTTTTCGCTTGCCGCAGAAGTATCGCCAAATCCATACCCTATATTAAAACCGAAGCTTTTTCCGTTAACGATTCCGTTGCCCGAGCCCCAATTCCAGGTATTGTCATATGTCCACACTCCCCTGCCCCAATCAAGCGTACCGAAATCGGTTTCGGGATCAAAGGTATATTTTTTTCCGTCAAATGAGCAATAGCCCGACGCTCTCATACAGTTGATTTTTTGATTATAATAGAAAGCCCGTGAATCCTCTTTCCACGGAGTTGCAATAACCATTGTATCCATCGGCGGCTGTGAAAGTGTTATATCGCAAACCAGAGTTTTTCCTTGATAAAAGTTCTTGAATTCACAAGCAATTCTTCGCGTTTCTCCTGATTTGCGGAATTCCATTGAAAGACGCTTGTCCTTATAAATCGGACTGCCCTGTGCCGTATTTGACGGCATCTTTAGTTTTCCCATAGGAAATGCATTAAGTATTGTTTCAGTATGCTCCCACGGATTGTCACCGAGTTCAAGCAATGAAACGGACTGTAAGCCTATGTACCCGTCATCAGAAATAGTAAAAGCAAATCCGAAGTCCTTGCCCATGACAAGATAGTAATCCCACTCCTTGATTCTGAATTTAGGCTTTTTAATATCTTTCCTGTCGTAAACCTGATAAAGCTGCCTTGACCAACCCGGTTCTCTCAAAGATCCGTCTGCCTTTAAAAGTGTCTGAACCGTTGTAACTTCATGATTTCTCATTATATTCCCCCCAAAATATAATTATTCAAGATTTACTTTCGGATTAATTCCCAATTCACTGTGATTATATATTCTTCTGTCGTTAAGCGCCCAAAGGCGTGAAGAGAACTCTTTCGGTTCCACATTCTCAATCGCATGAGATATCTGATAAACTCTTGCATCCATCAAGTCAAGCTCTGACAAAAGCTCTGCTTCAAGAAACATAGGTCTTACTGCGGCGCCGAATTCAGGCTCTCCGTGATGAGAAATAAGCATATGTTCAACAAGCATTGCTTTTTCTCTCGGTATTCCGAGCTTTACTGCAGCCTCGTCAACAAGCATTGCACCTTTTACAAGGTGACCTATCAGGTTGCCCTCCACGGTGTATCCCGAAGCAATACCCGTTGCTCCCACATCGTATTCGGTTGTCTTTGCGATATCGTGAAGAATAGCGCCTGTAAGCAATAAATCCTTATTAACAAAAGGATAAACCTCGCATACTCCCTCACATAGCTTAACAATAGAAAGAGTATGCATTAAAAGACCGCTTCTCAGAGCATGATGAAGCTTATAAGCGGCAGGCCATGAAAGAATTATATCTTTTCTTTCCTCATACATATGCAGCACAAGCTTTTTGAGATCTTCATCGGCAAATGCATTGACCTTTTCTATTATTTTTTTATACATATATTCGCCTGAATAATCAGCCGTTTGAACAAAGTCCTCAATACTAACCTCATCTGCATCGGTAGTCAGTCTGATTTTGCTGATTTTCAGCTGGTCTGAGCCTGCAAACTTTGAAATTTCACCTCTTACCTTTACAAGCGAATCAAGAGGGAACTCCCCATGCATTAACGGACTGTAATCCCACAGTTTTGCGTTAATCTCCCCGCTTTTATCGGCGAGCTTAAAGTCAAGATAATCGTTGCCTTTACTTGTAGTTTTTTTATCACACTGTTTTACTATTGCAAAGCCTTCATACTGTCCGTTTGATAACTGTGTAAAATTCATAACTATTCTCCTAATATAATCTGATAATATTATATATCATCAAGAGAGAATAGTAAACTGTTATTTATTCTGCGAAATAATTTTTGTTATTTCTTCCTCAATTTTATTTATTATCATTGTTTCATCAATAATTTCTTCCTGAATCGCTTTAAGTGATTTTTCTGTATTGTTCTTTGCTAAAACAACGCCTGAAAAAAGCAGGAATGAACATACAAGTAACACAGTTACGGTTAAGAATTTTTTAAAAATTTTATCCTTTTTCATATTATTCCTCTGAATATTTTTCTATATATTCTGACAGTGCCATACCCACAAGTCTTCCCGAGTATTCAGCTTCGGCAAGAGTGTTTGCATCACTGCCGAATTCAAGCAAAACGGAGCAAGGCACTACATCCATATTATATTTCCTTGCCGAAAAAAGTACGGGACGCATCATTTGAGGAAACATCGTTTCTATTTCCTTGTGAAGCTGTAACGCAAAGGTTAAATTCTTCTCCCAATTAGGAAAATTTTCGATTTTTCCGTCCTCACATCCTGCAATAATCATAACCTGAGCGGCTTTCTTTCCGTTATAAGTAAAAGTCGGTTTGATTTTTGTGCCGTCGCTTTGCTGTATTGCGTCGCGGTGAACATCGAGAACTATTTGTATTGTCGGATTATCTTTCAGTATTTTTTCAACTGTTTTTCTTGAATTATCATATGCGCCTGTGTATTTGCGGTCATGGATTTCAGTATCATGAATTACTCCTATACCGTTTCTTTCAAGTTCTTCGCAAATAGCATTGCCTATTCTCACCATATTCTGATTTTTATCGTCATGTCTTGTAGGATAGGCTTTTGTGTACCAGCCCTCATTTATCATCTGATAGCTTTCGGTCGTATGCGTATGAAAAATGAGCACGGTTGGTTTTGATTTATCCGTAATATTCAAATCTGCCTTTTCATTCAATGATTTTTCAATATTTATTGAATGTGACGGCGTAGTATTGCGGACAGTTATATTTTCAAATACCGATGTTGCGCTTTTCTTATCATAAGTCTTTTCAATTATTCTCCCGTCATGCTTCGCGTTTGAATATTCTTTTTTATACAATTCGGAAAGCTTTATGATATCCTGCGGAGTTGTGCCGATGCTGTCGGAAACAGCAAAAGTTGAAGAAGAATTGTCAGCAATAGTAATGTCACTTATTGTGTTATCTGTTTTATTTGCGTTATAGTTTTCGGTTTCTGTGACAGAGATAATACTTAAGTTAGGAACAAGCATTTTAGCTGATAAAAAAGCAAGCGTTGACGAAACATTCTTAAAATAGGTATTTGCCGAAAAAGACAGTAAACAAATAACTAAAATTTTACACACTGATTCCGCTTTGCTTTTTAAAAACGCTGTTTCTCTTCTCACGGCTGAATTTCCTTTCGCATAATGTATCATAAATAATTATGCTGAAAGGTTTTAAATTATACAACGCTCAAAAGTAATTCGGGGTCCATTTCAGGCTGCAAAGCGCAATTTATTGCAAGCGCCAATAGTCTTGCTGCCCGCTCTATTACCGTATCAATTTCACGCGGTGTAACTATCATATTTTCTGTTTCAGCAGAATCCCTGTTAAATTCTGCAACTTTAGTAATATCCTTAGTCAGTGTGATTGCATCTACAACTGTCGGAACACCTATTGCAATAACGGGTACACCAAGCGTTTTTTCATTTATTTCGGCTCTTGAGTTTCCGACTCCGGAACCGGGAG
>CAMFTS010000074.1 GCA_945988915.1 uncultured Clostridia bacterium | reverse complement strand
ACACAAGGAGTATCGTCGGCAGCGTCAGATGTGTATAAGAGACAGTAGTATAACAGTACATTACGGGAGAGAGCTATGAAACAGTATGATTATCTCATCGTAGGAGCAGGACTTTTTGCTGCTGTATTTGCAAATGAAGCAAAGAAGCACGGCAAGCGCTGTCTTGTTGTAGAAAAGCGTGACCATATCGGAGGCAATATATACTGTGAGGATATTGAGGGAATTACGGTTCACAAGTACGGCGCTCATATTTTTCACACAAGTAACCGCAAGGTATGGAATTATGTCAATCAATTCTGTGAGTTCAACAATTTCATAAATTCTCCGGTGTGCAATTACAAGGGCGATATATTTAATCTTCCGTTTAATATGAATACATTTTCAAAAATGTTTTCAATATCGAAGCCCGATGAGGCAAAAGAAATAATAGAACGGCAGAAGCAAGAGATTACAGATACGCCCGAAAATCTCGAGGAACAAGCAATAAGTCTTGTCGGCAGAGAGATATATGAAAAGCTTATCAAAGGCTATACCGAAAAGCAGTGGGGCAGAGATTGTAAGGATTTACCTGCATTTATTATTAAACGCTTGCCTGTTCGTTATACTTATGATAACAACTATTTTGATGACCGATATCAAGGTATCCCCGTTAACGGATATAACGAAATGATTGAGAAAATGTTTGACGGTATTGAAGTTCGCACGGGTATTGATTTCTTCGACAATAAAGAAGAATTACTCGCTCTCGCCGAAAAATGCTTATTTACGGGAATGATTGATGAATTTTTCGATTTCAAGCTCGGCAAACTTAATTACAGAAGTCTGAAATTTGAAACCGAAGTGTTAAACGAAAGTAATTATCAAGGCGTTGCCGTTATGAATTTCTCAGAACGAAATATTCCTTATACAAGGATAATAGAACACAAGCATTTTGCGTTCGGCACACAGAAA
The DNA here is from genome assembly GCA_945988915.1 of uncultured Clostridia bacterium. GTDB lineage: Bacteria > Bacillota > Clostridia > Oscillospirales > Acutalibacteraceae > Fimenecus. The sequence continues at coordinate 4,221 of CAMFTS010000074.1, read as the reverse complement.
AAAACTGTTATTACAAAGGAATACCCAAAGGAATGGCAGGAGGGTGACGAGCCGTATTATCCTGTGAACGATGAACGGAATAATGCGTTGTATAAGCAGTACGAGGAGCTTGCAAAAGCAGAAAAGAATATTATATTCGGCGGCAGACTCGGACTTTATAAGTATTATGATATGGACAAGTGCATCGAAGCTGCACTGAATATTTGTGATAAAGAGTTTTAATTATGAGTGATATAAAAATTACGGTAATAATGCCGGTTTACAATGTTGAACAATATATTCGCAGCTGCATTGACAGCCTTATTGCGCAGACCTTTCAAGATTGGGAGCTGATTGCGGTAGATGACGGTACTCCTGATAACAGCGGTGAAATTTGTGATGAATATGCAAAAACCGATAGCCGTATTTCCGTTATTCACAAAGAAAACGGAGGCGCACCCTCAGCAAGAAATACAGCTATTCCAAAGGCAAAGGGAGAATATCTTTACTTTATGGACTCTGATGACTGGGCGGAGCCTGCAATGCTTGAGGATATGTATAAAAAAGCAAAGGAAACCGACGCTCAGTTAGTTGTTGCGGGTTACTATATTGACACTTATTATTCGGATACGGAGTACTACACTCAAGAGCAGTCTTTGCCGTCAAAGGATTTTAAATCTCAAAAGGAATTCCGTGAGTATGCTTACAAAATGTTTGACAAAAACTTGCTTTATACTCCGTGGAATAAGCTCTTTTCAACAAAATATATAATGGATAATAATATTCGCTTCAGAAATACCTTCTGGGACGATTTTCCGTTTAATTTGGATGTTGTAAAAGATGTCGAGAGAGTCGCATTGATGGAGCAGAAATACTATCATTTTATGCGTGCAAGAGCAGACAGCGAAACGGCAAAATACAGAAGCGATATGTATGAAAAGCGTGAAGAGGAACACGGTTGGATGCTTTCACTTTATGAGCATTGGGGAATAAATGATTTGCAGAGCCGTGAAATGCTTTACCGCAGATATATAGAAAGAGTGATAGGTTGTATTGAAAATGTAACGAATTCAGCCTGCACGCTTTCAAGCAAAGAGAAGAATGAGCAAATCAGCAAAATGATAAACTCAGAAACAACGAGAAAGGCATTGAAATATGCAAAGCCGAATTCAACTGTAATGAAATTGATGCTTGTGCCGATAAGAATTAAAAGCACAGAATTGACAAAGCTTGAGGGAAGCGTTATTTCAAAGGTTAAATCGGGAAATGTAGAATTGTTCGCAAAACTTAAGGCGAACAGATAAAGGAATTTGAAAGAGAAGTCAAAGGGGTAAATCAGATGGATTTTTCAATCATTATGTATAGAGATGCTTTTGATTGCGCGGAAGCATTTAACGGCATTAAAGATAATAAATGCTTTAAGGACACTCAGCTGATAATAATAAGTCCTTTTGCTGATTATGAGGACGAATTTAAATTCAGTATAAAAGATTACGACAATGTTGAGTACATTGAAAAAGAAGAAATATCAATGGCCGAGGCATATAACATCGGTCTTGAAAAAGCAAAGGGTGAATTCATCAATTTTACGCTTGCATCTTCATATCTTGAAAGAAATCTGCTTGATACCGTAAAGTTAAGCTTTGAAGAAAAAAAGGAAAACGGTGAAGATATTCAGCTTATTACCGTTCGTTCAAAAGGCTTTAAAGATGATGTTGACAACAGCGGTAACAGTAAAAGAACTTATTTCGGTTTTAAAATGCAAACCGGTAAAGAAGGACTTTGCAACATACGAATTAACACAAAGTGCCTTAACCTTTTGTTACAGACATATTTTATTAAGGCAGAGCTTGCAAAAAGCATAAGCTTTAAGCCTGAATTGAATCTTTGCAGTGTTCACGATTATCTTTTAGCTCTTATTGAAAAAGAAACAGAAGTATTCAATTTGCCGGGGCTGTTTTATTATTATTCCGTTCCGCTTGAAAACAGTGCTTTAATTTGCGAAGCGGCAAAGAGCAGAGATTGGTACACTCCCGCAGTCAGAGATTGTTTTATACCTCTTGCAAAACAGCTTAAAGAAAAGTACGGCTCGGTTCCGACTTATCTCCAGATTTCAATGCTCTATTTGGTATGGGCAAGATACAACTGTAATTTCTTTGAAAGAAACAAGGAAGCGCTCACAAGGGACGAAGCGTTTGAATTTGACGGATATGTCTGTGAGTTTATGCAGTATATCAATGATAATGTCATTTTCCAGAATATTCCTTGTAAATATAAAATGGCAAGAAGCCTGAAAATGCATTTTTATCTCGGAAAATGTAAAGTCTTAAATGTAAAGCCTCTTGAAGCAAAGGTTATTAAAGTCGGAAAATATGAAAATCAGCTCGTTCTCAACAGTGAAAGCTATAAGGCATACAGCGAAGAGGAGCTTGCGGCAGCAGAGAAAAGACTTGATATTCTCAGCCTTTGCACACTTGGTTTGACCTATAACCAAAAAGCCACTGTAAAGGTAATTGACTTTATTTCAAACAGAATTGAAATAGATGTGGAATTTCCTATGTATCTTCTTGATACAACCGATTATGAAATGTTTGCAAAAATCGGTGATAAGAAAATCGGAATGACCGAAACAAAGCTCTATTCTTCAGAAAAATTCTTCGGAATTACAATTAACAGAAGAAGAACTTTTCATTTGTCAATTCCGGTTGACGATATGCTCAATAAGAGTCTTGTATTCGGCTTCACGGTTGACGGTGAAGATTATGTTGTAAAATACGCATTTGCACGCGCTTCTTCAAGACTTTCCGACAGTAACGCTTCATATATGAAGCTTAACAACAAGAGAATACTTGCTTTCAGAAAGAAAGCACTTACGGTTAAAACACTCAATCCTGTTAAGAGAGTAGGTCTTGAATGTAAATTTTTCGCTTACAGATTATTAAGAACAAAAGTACCGCTTAAATCAAGAATTCTGAATCTTGCATTGAGATTTATCTATTGGCTTGTTTATCCGTTTATGCACAAAAAGCATATCTGGATTACCTTTGACAAGCTTTACAAAGCAGGTGATAACGGCGAATATATGTTCCAATATTGCCGTAATCTGAATGACGGTATAGACATTTACTACATTATCAGCCCCGACTCACTTGATTATGAAAGACTTAAAAAGCAACACGGAAAATATATCTTAAAGCAGGGCAGTCCGAAACTTAAATTGCTTGCACTTTACAGCGAAGTAATACTTGCAACACATTCAACCGTGTTCAATTATCTCGGCTTTAACGGCAAGACACAGGTATTTGTAAAAGACTTGTTTAAAGGAATAGTTGTTTGTATTCAGCACGGACTTACAATTCAAAAAATCGCACAGTATCAGAACAGAATCTTTGACGACACAAGGCTTTATACTCTTGCTTCAAAATATGAAAAAGAAAACTGTGAGAAACCTCCTTACGATTACTTCGGCAAAGAATTGAAACTGACAGGTCTTGCACGCTATGACGGACTGAAAAACAACGATAAAAAACAAATACTGATTACTCCGACATGGAGAAGAAATGTTGTAAATCAGAGTATAGCATTCGTAAAAAAATCACATAACGACAGCTTCAAGAACAGTGAATATTTCCGACTCTACAACAATTTAATCAATGACGAAAAACTTATTGAATGTGCTAAGAAAACGGGATATGAGCTTATCTATCTGCTTCATCCGGCTATGAGTTCACAGGCAGAAGACTTTGACAAGAATGACTATGTTCAGATTGTTCAGGCAACGGGTGATATGAGCTATGAAAAGATTCTGACAGAATCCTCACTTATGGTAACGGACTATTCCGGAGTTCAGTTTGACTTTGCATATCAAAGGAAGCCGATAGTTTACTACCATCCCGACACATTGCCCCCGCATTATGAAGAGGGCGGACTCATTTATGAAACAATGGGCTTCGGTCCTATTTGCAAAAATCACGACAGCTTAATTGAAACGCTTTGCAGTTATATGGAAAAGGAATGTAAAGCAGAAAAAATGTATGTTGAGCGTGCCGATGATTTCTTCTGTTTTGATGACTTTAACAATTGTGAAAGAATATACAATGAAGTTATAAACTTTATGAATGATGAAGCGAATTTTTGAGGAGAAAAAAATGACAAACTTTTTGTGGGATAAAAAAATATCAACAGACGAAAAGGGAAGAAGCTTTCATTTTGACAACGCCAAGTTTTTACTTATTTTCTTTG
>CAMFTS010000073.1 GCA_945988915.1 uncultured Clostridia bacterium | reverse complement strand
AGGTGAGAGAAATATGAAAACTCATGTTGAACTCGGCGCCGACAGCTACGATATTATTATCGAGCGCGGAGCTATAAAGAAATTCAAAGAACTTACAGGTATCAATTCAAAGGTGCTTGTAGTAACTGACAGCGGAGTACCCCAAGAATATTCAGAATGTATAGCTTCACAGTTTAATGATGCACTTGTATATACAATTCCGCAGGGAGAGGAAAGTAAGAACCTTACACAGTTCGGTGAAATACTTTCATTTATGCTCAGAAATAATTTCACACGAAGCGATTGCGTCGTAGCTTGCGGCGGCGGTGTTCCGGGAGATCTTGCCGGTTTTGTTTCCGCTTGCTATATGAGGGGATTAAAATTTTATAATGTTCCGACAACAGTTCTTTCACAGGTTGACTCGTCAATCGGAGGTAAAACAGCCGTAGATTTAGACGGAATCAAGAATACGGTAGGTGCTTTTCATCAGCCGAAAATGGTTGTGATTGATCCGGATGTATTAAATACTTTACCCGACAGACAGATTTCAAACGGACTTGCAGAAGCAGTTAAAATGAGCCTTACTTCAGATGAAGAGCTTTTTGAAATGTTTGAGAAAGTTGACATACTTGAAAATATTGAAGAAATACTCTTTAAATCGGTTGAAATAAAGAGAAAAGTCGTTGAACAGGATGAAAAAGAACAGGGACTTCGCATGATTCTTAATTTCGGGCACACAATAGGTCACGGAATTGAAAGCGAAGAAGAATTAAATCATCTTTATCACGGAGAATGTGTTGCGCTCGGTATGATTCCGATGTGCAGTGAAAGTGTTCGTGCCAGACTTGTTCCCGTCCTCAACAAACTCCATTTGCCCGTTGACATCAATCCTGATATTGACAAGGTAATTTCGGCGATTGTTCACGATAAGAAAGCAAGAAAAGATTACATCAATACTGTTTTTGTTGAAGAGGTCGGCAGTTATGAAATGAGAAAAATGAAAGCCTACAATATCAAAAATCTGATTTCGGTAATTATTAAAGAATAATCTGAACGGAGAAATATATGGAATACGGTTGTATCGGAAAAAAATTGCCTCATTCCTTTTCAAAAATAATTCACGAAAAGATAGGCACATATTCATATGAGCTGTGTGAACTCACCGAGGAGGAAATCACGGCTTTTATGACAGAGCACAAATTTAAGGCTGTCAATGTTACAATTCCTTACAAGCAGACTGTTATTCCGTTTCTGAATGAAATAAGCGAAACCGCAAGGGATATAGGCGCTGTAAATACAGTTGTAAACCGTGACGGTAAGCTCTACGGCTACAATACCGACTTTTACGGAATGACTTCGCTTTTGCAGAAAAATAAAATCAGTCTTGACGGCAAAAAGGTTGCAATTCTCGGCTCGGGTGGCACTTCAAAAACCTCGGTTGCCGTTGCAAAAAGCCTTGGTGCAAGTGAAATTCTGCGAGTGTCAAGAACAGGAAACGATAATTCAATCACTTATGCCAGGCTTTATGAAAATCATAGCGACACAGATGTAATCATCAATACAACTCCTGTCGGAATGTATCCCGAAATATTCTCTTCTCCCGTTGATTTATCTGTGTTTAAAAATCTTTCCGGGGTGGCCGACGCGGTTTATAATCCGCTTACAACAAAACTTGTTCAGGATGCTCAAAAAATGGGGATTCCTGCCGAGAGCGGACTCTATATGCTTACGGCTCAGGCAATCAGAGCATACGAGATATTTATGAATACAGAAGCTGACCGCGAATTGCTCGACTCAATATTTTCCGATATATTAAAAGAGAAGAAGAACATCGTGCTGACAGGTATGCCCGGCAGCGGAAAGAGTACAATCGGAAAAGCTGTCGCACAAAAGCTTGGCAGAGAATTTATTGATACAGACGAAGAAATTAAGAAGGATATCAGAATGGAAATTGCCGAATTTTTTGAAAAATTCGGTGAGAAATCATTCAGAGATAAAGAAACGGAAGTTATTAAAAAAATCAGCACACTTTCGGGTGTCGTAATCGCAACAGGCGGAGGCGCTGTCTTAAGGCAGGAAAATATTGACGCTTTGAAAATGAACGGCACAGTATATTATTTGGACAGACCGCTTGAACAGTTGATTCCGACCGCCGACAGACCGCTTGCCGCTTCTGCCGAAGCAATTAAAAAAAGATACGAAGAAAGAATTGATATATATACTTCAACTGCCGATAAAAGCATTACCGTTACAGGCGTTGTAGAGGATGCGGTTAAGCGGTTAGAAAAGGAGCATAAAGCTGAATGAAAATATTAGTTATTAACGGGCCTAATCTTAATATGCTCGGAATAAGAGAGCCGCATATTTACGGCTCACAGACTTATGACGACCTGTGCAAAATGATAGAAGCGCATTGTAAAGAAGTCGGCGCAGAGGTTGAGTTTTTCCAATCAAATCACGAGGGTGCGCTCGTTGACAGAATTCAGCAGGCATACGGTAATACTAACGGTATTGTCATTAACCCGGGCGCATATACGCACACTTCGGTTGCTTTGCTTGATGCAGTTAAGACGGTCGGAATACCTACTGTTGAGGTGCACATTTCCGATCCTGATACAAGAGAAGAATTCAGAAAGACAAGCTATATCCGTTTGGGCTGTATAGCTACATTTAAAGGACTCGGCTTTGACGGATATTTAAAAGCGATAGATTTATTGGTGCAGGGTAAATAATATGAAATTATGTATAGGAAAAAGCTTGCCGAAGGGCAACTTGATTGCACCTCCCTCAAAAAGCGCGGCGCACAGAATTTTGATTTGCGCCGGTCTTTCAAAGGGCGAAAGCACAGTTAAAAATGTTGCTCTCTCGCAGGATATTCAGGCAACTCTTAATTGCCTTGAAGCAATAGGCTGTAAAGTTAAGATTGACGGTAATACTGTTAAAATCAAGGGGATAGAAAACTTTGACTCAATCGGGCAAAAAATTCTTGAATGTAACGAGAGCGGAAGCACGCTGAGATTCTTTATACCGATTTGTCTTTTGGGTAACGGCAAGGTCACATTGAGAGGCAGCGAAAAACTCATTTCAAGACCGCTTGGCATATATAAAGAGATTTGCGAAAGACAAAATATTGAAATGATTTCCGATGCCTGCACGGTTACTTTAAACGGAAAGCTTAAAGAAGACACTTTTGAAATTCAGGGAAATATAAGCAGTCAGTTTATCAGCGGCTTAATGTTTGCATTGCCGCTTTTGAAAAAGGACAGCGTCATTAAGATTATTCCGCCTTTTGAAAGCAAACCTTATGTTGATATGACGGCTGATACGCTTAATGCTTTCGGCGTGTTGACCGAAATGAGCGATAATGAAATAAAAATTACGGGAGCTCAGAAATACTCGCCTCAGAATATGACTATTGAGGGTGACTGGTCAAACGCCGCATTCCTGTATGCACTTAAAGAAAGCGGAGCAGATATTGCCGTTCACGGTGTCAGCAGAGAAAGTAAGCAGGGTGACAGAATTTGCATTGATTACTTCAAAAAACTTAAAGAAGGCTTTTGCACTCTTGATGTTACCGATTGTCCTGATCTTGCACCGATACTTTTTGCGTTTGCTCTGAAGTATAACGGCGCAAAATTTACGGGAACCGACAGACTGCGTCTTAAAGAAAGCGACAGGATATCCTGTATGCAGGAAGAACTTGAAAAGTTCGGGGCTGAATTTACAGTAGGCGAAAATGAAGTGGAAATAGCAAAAAAAGATTTTCATATGCCGACCGAAACAATATACGGACACAACGATCACAGAATTGTAATGGCAACGGCGTTTTTGCTGATGCATACAGGCGGAGAGCTCGACGGTTATGAGGCTGTGAGAAAAAGTTATCCCGATTTCTTTGATGTTATGAAAAATTCGGGTGTGAAAATTGATTATTTAACTTAGTAACTAACGGTTAAGATATGGAGGAAAAACCGATGAATATGATATTTGAAAGAAAGCTTGCGATTCCGCAAGAGGTCAAACAGATGTATCCTTTGAGTGCATCTGCAAAAGAAACAGTTGAAAGCAAGAGAGAGGAACTGAAAAAGATTTTCAGCGGCGAGAGCGATAAATTCATACTTGTTATCGGTCCTTGCTCGGCAGACCGTGACGACAGCGTTCTTGACTACATAGGAAGACTTAGCGAAATTCAGGAAAAGGTTAAGGATAAGATCTTTATCGTTCCGCGTATTTATACGAACAAGCCGAGAACAACAGGAGACGGATATAAAGGTATGCTTCATCAGCCCGATCCTAATCAGAAACCCGATATGTTCAAGGGAATTGTTGCAATCCGAGAGCTTCATATGAAAGCAATAGAAGAAACAGGATTTGCCTGCGCCGATGAAATGCTTTATCCCGAAAATTACAGATATCTTGACGATTTGCTCGGATATGTTGCCATCGGTGCAAGAAGCGTTGAAAATCAACAGCACAGACTTACAGCAAGCGGTATTGAGGTTCCCGTCGGTATGAAAAATCCGACAAGCGGCGATATTTCCGTTATGATGAATTCAATCACAGCTGCACAGCATAAGCATACCTTTATTTATAGAGGCTGGGAGGTTCATTCAGAGGGAAATCCTTACGCTCATGCAATTTTAAGAGGATATGTTAACAAGCACGGTCAGGCTATACCTAATTATCATTACGAGGATATCCGGCATCTTTATGAAACCTATGAGAAACTCGGACTTGAAAATCCTGCTGTTATTGTTGATACGAACCACTCCAATTCAGGTAAGGATCCTTTCCAGCAGATCAGGATTTCAAAAGAAATTCTGATGAGCAAGCGTTACAGCAAAGATATTGACAAGCTTGTTAAGGGCTTTATGATTGAAAGCTACATTGAGGACGGCAGTCAGAAAATCGGCGAGGGCTGCTACGGCAAATCAATTACGGATGCCTGTCTCGGTTGGGATAAAACCGAAAGACTCATTTTTGATATCGCAGATATGCTTTAATTCTTTATCGGTCAGGGCAAAAGCTTTGACCGATTTTTTATCCGAAAATTTACATAATTGTAGAATTTGTGCAAAATAAATAAAATAAGCATTATAAAAAGTCAAACATTATCATTTAGAAATATGAAAAAATTTCAAAAAAATATAGCAATATATTTTTATTTCTGTTATAATACTTAAGGTTAATTCTGTCCTTGGGTGTGTTTTGCTCAATTCGGGACAACCACTTTATTAAGTTAATAATTTTTGGAGGTATGT
>CAMFTS010000072.1 GCA_945988915.1 uncultured Clostridia bacterium | reverse complement strand
GAAGACGGCAGACTTTATGCTATCAACCCTGAAAACGGTTTCTTCGGCGTTGCACCCGGTACAAATAATAAGTCTAATCCTAACGCTCTTGCAGCAACAATGAAAGGTACTATCTTTACAAATGTTGCAAGAAATCTTGATAATAACACAGTTTGGTGGGAAAGCCTCGATAAGAATCCACCTGTTAATGCAGAGGAATGGACAGGTAACAAGGTAAACGGACCGGAATACATTGCTGAAGGCAATAAGCTTGCTCATCCAAACTCTCGTTTCACAGCTCCGACAGAAAATTGCCCTTGCCTTTCATCAGAATTTGAAAATCCACAGGGCGTTCCGATTTCAGCATTTGTATTTGGCGGAAGACGCGCAAAGCTTGCTCCGCTTGTATATCAGTCAAGAGATTGGAATCACGGTGTATTCGTAGGTGCTACAATGGCTTCTGAAACAACTGCAGCAGCAGCAGGTGCTGTTGGTGTTGTTCGCCGTGACCCCATGGCTATGCTTCCGTTCTGCGGATATCATATGGCTGACTATTGGCAGCATTGGATTGATATCGGTAAGACACTTGATCCTGAAAAAGCTCCTAAGATTTTCAATGTTAACTGGTTCAGAAAAGATGATGAAGGCAACTTTATGTGGCCGGGCTTCGGTGACAACCTTCGTGTTCTTGAATGGATTATTAAGCGTTGTGACGGCGAAGTAGATGCACAGGAAACAGCTATCGGTTATCTTCCGTATGCAAAGGATATCAACCTTGAGGGTCTTGAAGATGAAGTAACTGTTGAATCTCTTGAAAAGATTCTTGATGTTGATAAGACACTTTGGAGAGAAGAAGCTGCAGGCATTGAAGAATTCTTCAAGAAGTTTGGCGATAAGATTCCTGATGAACTTGAAGAAAGCCTTGCTACTCTTAAAGCAAATCTTCAGTAATCGAAATAAAAATATTAAGCCTCTCGGAAGAGAGGCTTATTTTATATCTGATTATATTAAATTGAATCATTTACCGAATTCTCTTGAAACTTTTTTAAGTAAATCTCTGATTTCCAAATGTTGAGGACATATTTTTTCACATTTGCCGCAGCCTATACAGTCAGACGCTTTGCCGTTATTATTTATGTGTGCATTATAATACTGTTTTGAATTCCATTTGATTAAACCTTTATCTTGCTTTTTTGCATTGTAGCAAGCAAATAATTCAGGTATATTGATATTTTGCGGACAGCCGTCAACACAGTATCTGCATGCGGTACATTGAATAATGTTGGTGTCGGTGATTATATCACAAACTTTGTTAACTGCTTCCATTTCCTTGTCACTCAGGGGCTCAAACTCTTTCATAAAGCTTAAGTTATCATTCATCTGCTCCATATTGCTCATACCCGAAATAACCATTGCAATTCCTTCAAAGCTTGCAGCAAAACGAACAGCATAAGAAGCGTAACTCAGGTTGCTTCCCAAGTCATCAAACACTTTTTGAGCAGGCTTTGGAATATTTACAAGAGCTCCGCCCTTGACAGGCTCCATAACAATAACAGGCTTATTGTGTTTTCTGCACACTTCAAGACATTCTTTACCCTGGACGCCTGCATCGTTATAGTCACGGTAGTTAAACTGAATCTGAACAACTTCTACTTCGGGATTTTCAGTTAATATCATATCAAGGACTTCAGCTTTGTCATGGAAAGAAAGACCTACATGACGAACTTTACCCTCGTTTTTTAAATCCTGCGCAACTTTATATGCATTGGCATTTTTATACTGATCATAGTTTTCGCTTGACTGTGCATGCATCAAATAAAAGTCAAAATAATCAACACCGCAAGCCTTTAACTGCTTTTCAAAAAAAGGTCTTATATCCTCTTCGTTTTTAAAGCAATTTGAAGATAATTTGTTGGTAAGAATGAAAGATTCTCTCGGATAGCGCTTGGAAAGGCAATCCCTTATAGAAGTTTCGCTCTTTGTTCCGACATACATATGTGCAGTATCAAAGTAGTTAAAGCCTTCTTCCATAAACTTGTCTATCATTTCAGAGAATTCTTTATAATCTACCTTTACCTTAAGTTTCATCGGTAATCTCATACAACCAAAACCGAAATTCTTTTTTATTTCGGGGAAATAGAGATTTGTACCGTCTTCTTTTACAGATTTAATCATATTACATCACCCAAATTGATTATAAAGTATTAACAGAAAAATATCAATAAGTTTATTATTCTTATTACAATTTTAATCTCGTTGCAATTTAATGATAAATATATTATAATACTCTAAATTAGTTTACAGAGGGTGTGTTTATGCAATTAAAATTTAATCCTGACGGCAAATTTCGTATTATGCAGATTGCCGATATACAGGATACTCAGGTTACATCTAAAGATACAATAGAATTTATTGCAGCAGCGCTTGATAAAGATAAACCCGATCTTGTTGTTTTCACAGGTGATCAGCTTAAAGGATACGGCTTTAATTTGTTATTTGGTGACAGAAATAAAAAAACAAAGCTGGCAATTACTAATTTCGTAAAACCTGTTGTTGACAGAAATATTCCGTTCACTTTTGTCTTCGGTAATCACGATGCGCAGGCTTTCGGCATTGACAAAGAAGAACAGCTTATGATTTATCAGTCATTTAGCGGTTGCCTTGCCGATGCAGGTGACAGGGAATTGCCGGGACTTGCCAATCACAATCTGACTGTTATGGACAGTAAAGGCGAAAAAACCGTATTTAATATTTATCTTATTGATTCGCTTTCAACAACTGTTGACGGAAAATGTGCTGCAGTAACACCCGAACAAATTGAATGGTATAAAAAGACAAGAGATGCTCTTAAAGATGAAAACAACGGTGAATATATAAAATCACTTGTATTTCAGCATATTCCGCTTTATGAAATGTGGGAACTTTTCAGCGAAGTTCCAAAATCAAGAAAACCTCACGCTACGGGTTACCGTTCTCATTACGGAAAGTATTATTGGATAAATGACGAGTATTTACATAAGGGAAATTGCGATTTTACACTTGAAACACCGGCAACACCCGCTGAAAATCTCGGCGAGTTTGATGCTTTAAGAGAAAAAGGGGATATTATCGGAGTATTCTGCGGTCATGACCATAATAACAGCTTTGTTGGTGAATATAAAGGTCTTGTAATGGGATATACTCAAGGATGCGGTTTTAATGTTTACGGACCGAAGCTTGACAGGGGAGTTCGCATAATTGATCTTGACGAACACGATTTAAGCACATTTAAAACTTATACTACTCTTTATAAGGATTTATTTGAATTTAAATACATTAAAAACAAGCCGAAGTTTTTATTCTATTCTTATGCACCTCCAAGCGTTGAATCAGTGATGCCGTTTTTGAAAAAAGCAGCTGTTTCCGCCGGTGTGACGCTTATTACGGCAGGTGTCACACTTGCTGTCAGAAATAAAAATAAAAAGTAAAAATAAAAGTGGGCAGTTCTTTGTAAACTGCCCATAATTTTTTTGAATCATATTATAAATTTACTTGCTGGGGAGCGCCGTTTTCTTCCCGTGATTTATCGGCAAGATATACGCATAAGTGACCTGCAACAGAGTCGAAAATTGATGTGCAGGCAAGTGACGGTTCACCGCCGCGAAGATATTCAACGAAATCTGCTGCAAGCTTTTCATCGCCGCCGCCGTGACCGCCGTAAGCACCAACCATATCGCCTGAAACTCTTAAGTCAAATTCCTCGACAATTTTTTCGTCGGTTTTTGTAGGATGAATTTTTGAAACATAGAACTTTGATTCTTCAAAGTCGCCGTAAATTTCACCTAATGTACCGATAATATGTATTCTTCTCAGTGCTTTTGAGGCTCCGCCGACCATATTGTGCGTACCGGTGGCGCCGTTTGCAAAGTTTACAAGTACAGATTGATGGTCAACAACATTGTTGTCACATTTATAAATGCATTTGCCGTAATTTGAGTCACCCTTGAGAAGATTGATTCTGTCTTCGTCAGTGGGATTTTCTATTCCCTCAAGCTTGTCCCAAATATAGAAAGCCCAACGGTCAGGCTGATCAAGATAAAGACGCTTTGCAGAATATCTGCAAGTATCGACAAGAGGACAGTCAACCAAACATTTTGTACCGGCATTTTCAGGAGCGTTTTCAGGCTTAAACTGAAATTTAGAGCCAAAGCTTGAGATGCTTACAGGCGTTGTTTCGGACATCATCCACATCATCATATCAATATCATGGCAGCACTTGGCAAGCAGCATAGATGTATGGCATTTATCGGAATTAGCCCATTTTCCGCGGACATAAGATGTTGAAAGGTGATGATAGCTGACATGCTCACTTGTTTGGATATTGATAATATCACCGATTTCGCCGTTATGAACTTTTTCTTTAATTGAAAGATAAAAAGGCGTATATCGAAGAACGTGGCAAATCATTACCTTATTACCGTTTTTCTTGACACATTCAACAAGCGTTCTCATTTCCTCTTCGTTGGTTGCAAATGGCTTTTCAAGAAGCATATCATAACCTTTTTCAAGAAGGGGGATAGAAGTTGCAATATGCTGTTCATCCATCGTGCCGTTTATTATTGCATCGGCAAATTTCGGAACCTTTGCAAGCTCATCGGCAGAATCAAAACAATTCTCTTCGGGAAATCCAAACATTTCCATCGCTTTCTTTTGCCTGATTTTATCAGGATCGGCTACGCCTACAATTTTTAGCTTATCGGGATCCGTGAGAGCAAGCTTGGAATAAATAATTGCTCTGTGACCTGCACCTACAATTATCGCTGTTACGGGTTTATCGCTCATTAATAATCATTCCTTTAATTTAATAGTTTGATTATAGTGCAAATGTTTAATAAAATAAAGAACTTTTTGAAAAAAAGCACGGTATTTTTACTACCGTGCTTAAATATAGGTTATAAAACGATTATTTTGCAAGATTGATGAAGCGAAGAACAGTCTGGATATCACCGCTGATCTTAACTTTACCTGTTGTATATGCAAGAACCGGATCCAATTTTCCGTCAAGAATTTTGAAGAGGTTTGTCGGAGCAACTGTAACTGTTGCCCAGTTGTCGTGATAATCATACGGTTCAACATTTACCTTACCGTCTTTAACTTCAATGTAAAATATACCCTCAGCATTTTTACCTGTAAGGTTAATCTGAATTGCCTGAGTTCCTTCGATTGAAGAAGCGTCAATTGATGAATATCTTGTTTTAATTTTTTCTACAACTTGTTCGTATGTCATAATTGTTACTCCTTTGAAAAGTTTTTAATATTTTATCACAAAAACAACGATATATCAAGTTAATTCAATCGTTAAAAAAACGATAAATACGACAGCATATAATGATTTTTTATATAATAATACTATATC
>CAMFTS010000071.1 GCA_945988915.1 uncultured Clostridia bacterium | reverse complement strand
GAATACTGAACGATAGGACCTGCTATAAGCTGAGGAAACATTGAAATATAAAGCGCAAAGTCGATTAAATTTCTTTGAGAATCAACCTTCTTTTTGTAAACATCAATTACATATGAAAGAATCTGAAAAGTGTAGAAAGAAATTCCGATAGGCAATGCCGGTTCAAAATAATTGTTTTCTGTTTTGAAAACAGAACAGAAATTCTCGGCGATAAATCCGCTGTATTTAAAAAAGCCCAACATTCCTATATTGAATAAAACTGCGAATATCAGTAAAAGTTTTCTGTGAGCTTTTTCCTCGCTATGCTTGTCCATATCAAGACCGATAGCATAGTTAAAAACAATGCTGATGAGCATTAAAACAATATTTACCGGTTCTCCCCATGCATAGAATAACAAACTTGCTAAACACAGGACGGTATTTTTGTAGGCGGTAAGAGAGTGCGCTTTACTTTCGCCGAGCTTGTCAGAGCGCAAGAATACAGACGGTAAATAGTAAAGTACCGCCGTTAATGGTAAAAATATTAGCAGAAAAGTTACGCTGCTGAATACCATATCGGTTAAGCTGTTTACAATGCATCGTGAAAAGCATCTTGAGCAGCTTCACTTTCACCTCCGACAAAAAAGAATAATGTGTTCGAGTTTGTTTCAAGAACATAGTTTTTGAGCAATTCTCCCTGTTCGGGAGCGTATCCTGAAAAAATATCGTAGTTTTCGGATACATGTCTTTTTATTTTATCTGCTGCGTCCTGAATTGACGAGCCGTCACGAGCTTTAATAATAAGAAGTTCATTGACATTCATAACATCGTCAGAAGAATAATAAACGACACTTTCAAAATCATCAGCAGATAAGCTGAATGTTTTTTTGAAGTCTGTATTATCTCTCAGGGATAATCCGTCGGTAAAGTCAGTTTTTTCACACATCTCTTTGTAAATTTCAGGTGCGGATTTTTTGCTTCCCGATTGAGATAAAACCGAAAAGACAATGAATACAACCGCACAAGCTACGCAGAGTATTTCTATCAATTTATACTTCATGGTAATTCTCCGTTAAAGACCAAGTTCTACAATAAGATTCGGCAGAAATTTTTGGGTATAAAACTTTTTAATAACGTGCATTCCGTCTTTTTCAAGGTAACTGCCGTCTCCCGGAAGTAAGTCGTTATTGTCAAGAAATTCAAATTTATTTTTAATACACATTTTTTTAAGCATATTATTAAACTTAGGTATATCTGCAAAAGAGCCTTTGGCTTTTTCAGGAGCAATATTGAAAACAGAGCTTACAACAATTCTTGTTTTCGGAAGACTTTTGTGCAGTTCAAGTAAAAGACTTTCGTATTTGCTTATGAAATTTTTAGTTGCAGTTTCATCCGTGCTCATATTGTTAAGACCGTAATGAACGACAAGAACCTTTGGATTTAAACCTATTATTGTATCTAAATTGCTTTCAAGGTGTCCTAAGCTCGCACTGACTTTTGTCACAAGATATGTTTTGTCAAGAACATCGTATTCGTACATTCCGTGCATAAGAGAATCGCCTGCAATAACGGTTCCCTTCATAATTTTTCTGTATGAAGTGTCGCCGTTTTTAATCTGCTGTAACAGCAAATTGATATTGTTGGCTCTTTGTTGTCTGAGCTCTTGTTCTCTTCTTTTTTCCTGCTTTTTAATGTTAAGCTTCTCAATTTTTTCCTCTATAACAGCAACATTTTGTTTATCAAGCTCTTCAAGTGCAGAAATATCCGATTCTTGTTCAACATCGGAGGGCGTTGACTCTTTTGCCGACAACAAATGGGTAGCATTACTCAAAGGATATATAAGCAATAATGCGATTATTAAAATTTTCACAGCATAATTCTTCATAAAAATACCTCTTATTACATTATAAATAATACAACCTTTTTTATGTATTATCAACTGATTTAATTTGATTTTTATTTTTCATTAAAAATATACAAATTTCAAAGAAAACTGCGCTTATATTTGAAAATATTTCAATAAAAAACAACGAGATTACACCAAAAATGTAAACTCGTTGTTTTTGCTGTTTCACAAATAGATAGATTTTAACTAATAAAAGCTTTAACGAATATCTCTATTCCTATTGCTATAAGTATTATGCCTCCTAAAATTGTTGCTTTACCTGCAAGCTTTGTGCCGAATTTCTTACCGATTGCCAAGCCTGCCAGACATATCACGAAGGTTACTAAGCCGATAATTAAGGCTTCAACGAGGGCGAAAAGCCATTTGTATTCCGAAATAGTAAAGCCTACGGAAAGAGCGTCAATAGCAGTTGCAATTCCTTGAACAATTAATGCTTTAAAGCTTACGGCTGAGCTGTTATCTTGAGAATTATTGTTTTTGATTCCTTCAAAAAGCATTTTTCCGCCGATATATCCGAGAAGTGCAAGCGCAATCCACGGTATGACTGTTTCAAAGGCTCTGAAGTGTTCTACAACGGTATGTACACAAATCCAGCCGATTAACGGCATTAGTATTTGAAATCCGCTGAAAGTTCCTGCAACAGCACACATTTTTTTCTTTTTCATCTTCGGTTCGCTTAAACCGTTTGCAAGAGAAACGGAAAAGGCGTCCATTGCAAGACCTACGCCCATAAGTAAACTGTTTAAGAAGAACATAAAGTTCCAAGTGTTCATAGTATCACTCCGTATAATATATATGTCGTTATCAGTCAAATATTCTGTTGTATTTCTGCGCCCAGACAAGTACTTCGTCTTCTGAATATTCGGACGGAACAGAGTTTATTAAAGAAACAAGCTTTGCCATATTCTTTACTGATTTTAAAACTTCTTTTGAAAAGTCTTTGTCTGAAACTGCATTTTTTATTCTGATGAGTATTTCCGAAAGCTTTACTGTAAGCTTGTATATTTTTTCATCATTGAACGGTATATGCTCTTGGAATTCTATAATGTCTTTGTCAAAAATAGTGTCAAGCTTATCAGCACTCATTTTTGCAAGCACATTCTTAAGGCAGGCAAGAGGGGCTGACATAGGCGCAATCTTTTTAAAGTATGTTTTTTGATAGTTCCAGAGAGTTTGTGCGGTAAAGCTTTTCGAGATATCGCTGAGTACTGTATCTGCAAGTATATTTGAAGCATACAGCGCGTTTGCAATGCCCGAACCTATCAGAGGTATTGTCATAAAAGCGCTGTCACCGATAGCTGCGTAGCCGTCGGCAACCATTTTTGCAAGGGGTTGCCGCACAGGGATTGACGCAAAGCTGCCGCCCCGCAGAATGTCTGTACCGATATTGCTGTTAAGCGTTCTGAAATACTCAACTGCTTGATCAGCCTCTTCAATCGTGAACGGCTCAAATCGACCTATTAAAACATCTGTGTAATCCTTTTCGGAACAGACCCAGCCTATGCCCGATTTTCCTTGAGGCAAAAGAGTTAGTTTGAATCCTTCCTGTGGATTTTCAGCCGTTTCATTGTTGTAAAATGCTCTGTAAATATTAAATTTCTCAAAAGGCTTCATCTCTTTTTGTATCCCGAAACAGTCGGGCAAATTCTTCCTGAGCGGTGAGTCGCAGCCGCACGCGTCAATTATCAAATCACCGAAAAAGTCACCTTTATCGGTTTTTATTCCGACTACTCTGTCGTCCTTGATTATAGGCGAATTTATATTACAGTTGTATTCAAATTTTACACCGCAGCTTTCGGCGTGAGATATCAACAAATCATAAATATCAGAACGTTCCATCTTTATTTGCGGTTGATTTTTTGGAGAATGCTGAACAAATTTGGTCTTTCCGCTCGGGCCGTAGAATGTTACATCGCCTTTAACGGTGAATTTGTCCTCGGACGGCATACCGATACCGGCAGAAATCAAAGCTCTTCTGTCAAAAATATCGGTCCAGTCGTAACCCATTTTATTCTTTTCGTTCCGTTCGTAAACGGTTGTATTAAAGCCGTTTTTCGACAGCTTTGCAGCTGCGGCTATTCCACCGTGTCCGCCGCCTGCAATAATAATTTCAGCCATAATGTCACCTGTGAAAAAAGATACTAAAACAATAACATAATTAAATAAAAGTATCAACCGAAAAATGTTGAAACGAAGAACTGTATGTGATAGAATTTGTTCTGACAGGCGGTGAAATTTATGGTATATTTCGGAAATGACTGGGACGAAATTTTAGCGGGCGAATTTGATAAGCCATATTACAGAAAATTAAGGGCTTTTCTGAAAAGTGAGTATGCAACAAAAACGATATATCCGCCGATGAATGACATATACAACGCATTGAGATATACATCATTTGAAAATACAAGAGTAGTCATTCTCGGACAGGACCCGTATCACGGATACGGTCAGGCGCACGGCTTGTGCTTTTCGGTAAAGGCAGGTATTCAGCCGCCTCCGTCATTGCAGAATATTTTTAAGGAAATCAAGGCGGATACGGGTATTGAAAATGTTTTGTCTTACGGCGAACTGACCTCTTGGGCAAAGCAGGGCGTTTTGCTTTTGAACACCGTGCTTACTGTCCGTGAGGGAAATGCAAACAGTCATAAGGGTATGGGCTGGGAAATATTTACCGACCGTGTGATTTCAGAGCTTAATCGCAAGCAGACGCCCATCGTATTTCTGCTTTGGGGTGCAAATGCGAGAAATAAGGCGGCAATAATTGACAATCCTGTTCATACGAAACTGACCTGTGCGCATCCAAGTCCGCTTTCCGCATATAACGGCTTTTTCGGATGCAGACATTTTTCAAAAGCGAACGAAATTTTAATTGCTTCGGGACAAAAACCTATCGATTGGAAATTGAAGTGAATTTTGTCTAAAAATTTTTTCTTCACTATTGATTTTTACAAAATATACATTTATAATAGTTTGTGTCACACTTCGGAAGTGGTTGTGCACCACCTCCGAAGTCTTTTTATTTTTAGAAAAAGGTGAATAAAAGTGAAAATCGGATTTGATAACGACAAATATTTGAAAACTCAGTCTGAACATATCAGAGAAAGAATAAACAAGTTCGGCGGTAAGCTTTATCTTGAATTCGGCGGAAAGATTTTTGACGACTTGCATGCTTCAAGAGTATTGCCCGGATTTTTGCCCGACAGTAAAATGAAAATGCTTCTTGAACTTAAAGACGAAGCTGAAATGATTATTGCAATCAACGCAAACGATATTGAAAAGAATAAGGTCAGGGGCGATATAGGCATTACATATGACCTTGATGTTTTAAGACTTATTGATATCTACCGTAATTTCGGGTTGGTTGTTTGCGGCGTTGTAATGACTCAGTTTAATAATCAGCCTACTGCTGTTGCGTTCAAGCAGAAGCTCGAGGGCTTGGGCGTAAAGGTCTATAAGCATTACAGAATTGATAATTATCCGCAGGATGTTCAGCTCATTGTAAGCGATGACGGCTACGGAAAGAATGACTATATTGAAACTACACGCTCACTTGTTGTCGTTACGGCTCCGGG
>CAMFTS010000070.1 GCA_945988915.1 uncultured Clostridia bacterium | reverse complement strand
CAATGTTTATGTGGACGCAATGAAAGAATAACGGGAGAGTGCAAATGTTAAACGGTGAAATATTTAAAAAGGCGCTTGTTTCCGGTGCAAACAATATTATTAATCATAAAAAAGATGTTGACGCTTTGAATGTTTTCCCGGTTCCTGACGGCGACACAGGTACAAATATGTCAATGACTGTTTCTGCTTCTGTAAGAGAATTACAGGTGAACAATGACAAAAGTATCGCAGATGTTTCTGCAAGAACAGCCGCTGCATTGCTTCGCGGTGCAAGGGGTAATTCGGGCGTAATTCTTTCTCTTATTTTCAGAGGAATCGCAAACGGCTTTAAAGGAGTTGACGATGCTGACGGCAAGGTGCTTGCCAAAGCTCTGATGCTCGGTAAAGAATCAGCATACAAAGCAGTAATGAAACCGACAGAAGGTACTATTCTGACAGTAATCAGAACTGCTGCCGAAGCTGTTGAAAATACTGAAGAAACCGATGTAAAAACAGTAATGAAAACAGCTTACGATGCGGCTTGTGAAGCCCTCGCGAAGACACCCGAAATGTTGCCTGTATTAAAGCAGGCGGGCGTTGTTGACGCGGGCGGACAAGGTCTTGTTTATATTCTTGAAGGTATGGTAAGCGTTATTTCAGACGACAAAATAATACCGTCAAAAGATTCAAGTGCTGTTGATTCCGCTGAGTCGAAGAGTAAAAGTGTTGTTGCAAAGGCTTCAGGTGATATTAAATTCGGCTATTGCAGTGAATTCTTAATTAACCGCGAGAAAAACTCCAAAAGCAACGCACAGACTCTTAAGGCCTATCTTGAGTCAATCGGCGACTGCGTAGTAGTTGTCGAAGATGATGATATTATCAAGGTTCATGTTCATTCAAACGAACCGGGTAATGTTATTCAGGCGGCGCTTAAGTGCGGCGCGCTCACAAATATTAAAATTGATAATATGAGATATCAGCATCAGAACGCTGATATCGGTATGGAGACTTCAAAGGATTCACAGGAAAGCGAAAGTCCTGTACCTCAGAGAACGGAACCCGAAAAAGAATTCGGATTTGTTGCGGTAGCAGCCGGGGACGGCTTCGTTGAGCTGTTTAAAGAAATCGGTGTTGATCAAATTGTAACAGGCGGTCAGACAATGAATCCGAGTACTGATGATATTCTGCATGCAATCGAGGCAACTCCCGCAAAGCATGTTTTTGTGCTTCCTAATAATAAGAATATCATTATGGCTGCAGAGCAGAGTGTTAATCTTGCCGACAGAGGAGTATCTGTTGTTCCGACAAAGACTCTTACTCAGGGAATTACAGCAGTTCTTAATTTCTCTGAAACGGACAGTGTTGATACCAATCTTATGAATATGATTAAAGCGGCAGAGGGTGTTCATACTGCACAGGTTACATTTGCCGCAAGGGACAGCGAATCCTTCGGACAAAAAATCTTAAAGGGTCAGATGCTCGGTATGGAAGACGGAAATATCACACTTGTTGACGATGATGTCGTTACAGCTGCTTACCGCGTATCACGCAGACTTGTTAAAAAATTCAACGGCTCGCTTGTAACAATATATTACGGCGAAGGAACAAGTGAAATAATGGCAAACCTGCTTTGTGATAAACTCACTCAGCGTTTTCCGAACATTGAGGTAAATGTTATTTGCGGCGGTCAGCCTGTATATTACTTTATTGTATCTGTTGAATAACCGATTAGTATTTTTCTGATTTTGCGGGGTTTATTTATGAACTTCTCAACTGATATAAAATTTTTAAAGGGCGTCGGCAGTGTCAGAGCAGAAGCTTTTTATAAGCTTTCTGTGGGTACTGTCGGTGCCCTTCTGCGTTATTATCCGAGAACTTATGAGGATTGGAGCAATGCTTGCAGTATCAGAGAGGCTCCGCTCAACGAAACCTGCTGTATTAAGGCAATAGTTTGTGACACTCCGTCCAAGATAAGAATTCCCGGAGGAAAGCTTATTGCAAAATCAACCGTAACAGACGGTGCGGCACTTATGAATCTGACATTCTTCAACAATAAATACATAGGAAATATGTTAAAAGAGGGAGAAGAGTATTATTTCTTCGGCAAGGTAACTGCAAACAGATACGGTACGAGAGAAATGATTTCACCCGTTTTCCAAAAAACAGCAGATTCAATAGGCATTAAGCCTGTTTATCCTCAAAGTGCCGATTTGAATTCAAAATTTATCGGTAAGTGTATGAAATCGGTACTTGAAAGCATAGACGAAATACCTGATTTTCTGCCACAGGATATAATCGACGAGAATTCGCTTTGCTCTCTTGACTTTGCAATCAGAAACATACATTTCCCCGAGAGCTATGCGGCTCTTGAAAAAGCAAGAAACAGGCTGATTTTTGATGAATTATTTATCTTGCAGTTAGGTCTTTTATCCATTAAAAATATAAACACTAAAGCAGTAACCTCCTGTGTTATGGAAAAGGATTTTTCAAAGGAATTCATATCGTCCTTACCGTTTGAAATGACAAATGCACAGAAGAAAGCAGTTGAGGAAGCAATATGCGATGTTCAAAAGAACGAACCTATGAACAGACTGCTTCAGGGCGATGTAGGTTCAGGCAAAACGGCAGTTGCGGCAACGCTTATGTATAACGCCGTAAAAAACGGTTTTCAGTGTGCAATGATGGCGCCGACTGAAGTATTAGCCGAACAGCACGAGAGAACATTCAAAAACTTCTTCAAAGATACAGATATCAATATTTGCCTTATTACAGGCAGTACCTCCGCAGGTGAAAAAAGAAGAATAAAGCAGGCGCTTTCTGACGGTGAATACGATATAGCAATAGGCACACACGCGCTTATTCAGGATGATGTTGAATTTCAAAAACTCGGATTGGTAATAACAGATGAACAGCACAGATTCGGTGTTGCTCAAAGGGCGTCATTTGCAAGCAAGGGTGATAATCCTCATATTTTTGTTATGTCAGCTACACCTATTCCGAGAACGCTTGCAATGATTATGTACGGTGATTTGAATGTTTCAATTCTTGATGAACTTCCCCCGGGCAGGCAGGAAATTGATACGTTCAGCGTTACAACCGATTATCACGAAAGAATATATAAATATATAAAAAAGCATCTTGACAAGGGATTGCAGGGTTACATTGTCTGTCCTCTTGTTGAAGAGGGCGAAAATGATTTGATTCCTGCCCAGGAATACTTTGAAATGCTTTCACAGAGTGTATTCAGCAAGTACAGACTCGGATTGCTTCACGGAAGAATGAAGCCTAAGGAAAAGGAAGAAATTATGCGCCGTTTTGCTTCGGGAGAAATTCAATTACTTGTTTCAACCGTTGTAATTGAAGTCGGCGTAGATGTTCCGAATGCGGCAATTATGGTAATTGAAAATGCCGAACGCTTTGGCCTTTCACAGCTTCATCAGTTAAGGGGCAGAATAGGCAGAGGCAGTGAAAAATCAACTTGTATTCTGGTATCCGATGCTCAGAACGAAGAAGCCGTTTCCCGTTTTAAAATCCTTTGTTCAACAAATGACGGCTTTAAAATTGCCAATGCCGATCTTGAAATGAGAGGTCCCGGAGATTTCTTCGGAACCCGTCAGCACGGTTTGCCGAGCTTAAAGGTTGCCGATATAATTACAGATACGGAAATACTGATGCGTTCTCAGAATGCTGCGGCAAGCGTAATTAAAAATGACAGGGATTTAAGCAATCCCGAAAACAGAAAGCTTCGTAAACAGGTTGACAGTATGTTTAAGAATAACTACGGTACATAAGCCGTCAGCTTGAAATAAAAGAGATTATATGTTATAATAACCTCTCGAAACAAAACGAAATCAAAGATTTCTGTGTTTCGGAGAACGTTGTATCAATCCCGCTGTGCACAAACGCGCTTCGCGGACTTGTTATAATAACCTCTCGAAACAAGACGAAATCATAGATTTCTGTGCTTCGGAGAACATTGTATCAATCCCGCTTCGCACAAACGCGCTTCGCGGATTTGGTAGAATAACCTCTCGAAACAAGGTTTCGTATAAATAAGGTTCTACGAAGATTTTGTTCTTATGACGGAGATTTTATGTTCGATTATATTTACAAAAAACTTTATATTCTCGGACTTTTTACTGCAAGGTATTTAGGAAGATTCTTTAAAAGGATTTCAACAATTCTCTTGAAACCCGTTAAGGCTTTGAGCGCATTTTTATTCGCAGGCTTTGTTATGCTGAAAAACTCATTAAAAGAGCATACAGACGAAGCAAAAGCCAGCATGGAAGATGTTAAAGCATCTAATTTTAAAATGCTCGGCGGAGAAAAATCCGATGAAAAGAAAAGCTTTGGATATTTTGTAAAGAAAGTATTTTCAAAACACGGAATTGCAGTTACATTATTGACAGAGCTCGTTGCTCCCGTTGTTTCGTTTATAATACTTCTGGTTACGGTTAATTATTTCAACAGCGAAAATCTCGCATTGAAGATTACTTATAACAATGCAGATGTCGGCTGTGTCAGCTCGGAATCCGTTTATCTTGAAGCTCAGGAAAAAGCACAGCAAAGGCTTCAGACAGCGGCTGTTACAGGCGAGGGAACGGCAAAGCTTAAAAGTTCGCAGTATGCTATTGTTCCGGTCAAGCTTACCGACCTTAAAGATGCCGATGCAATTTGCAATAAGCTTATTGAGCGTTCGGGAAATAATATAACCAATGCATGCGGCATCTATATTGACGGAGAATTTCTCTGTGCAGTAAAAAATGAAACTGACGCTGCAACTGTTTTTGACAATATGCTTTCTTCATTTAATAACGGGTCTGAAAAGCAGGAAGAAGCGACTGATAATAAAGAAGATAATACTGACAACGACGAAAACAGCAACAGCAGTGAAGATGCAGTGACAGATGAAAAGGATAACGCAGAGAGTTCAGAAAACAGTACTGACGGCGAAACCGGGGAAAAGAAGGACGAAAGCTCTGCAACCATAAGCTTTGCAGAAGAAATTGCATATGTTCAGGGACTTTATCCTAATGACGAAAACACAATTCTTGATGCCGCACAGCTCAGTCAGAAGTTGGCAAACAACAAGAAAGATGCAGTTTATTATGTAGCTCATAAAGGTGATACCTTTGCCGGTGTTGCCGGACAATACAACATAAGCGTCAGCGAATTGCGTGAGCTTAATCCGAATTTAAGCGCCTATCTTGATGACGGCGACAAGGTGCTTATTTCAAAATCACAGGACCTTGTAAGAATTCAGCTTACGCGCACTGAAACAAGAACTGTTGAACTTGCGTATGATACTATTGAAATTGAAACATCAAGCCTTTATAAAGGAATAAAGAAAACTGTTTCCGAGGGTGTAAACGGTCAGCAAGAAATCACCGAGTTGGTAACATATATCGACGGTGAACGGGTTGCAGTTAAAGAGGTTTCAAGGGTAACTACTGTTGAACCCATTGCTAAAAAGGTTCAGGTGGGTACAAAGAAAAATCCGTACGGTACGGCAACAA
>CAMFTS010000069.1 GCA_945988915.1 uncultured Clostridia bacterium | reverse complement strand
CAGGCGTTTGCTCCGATGTCGGCGGTTTCGGCGGACTTTTTGAGCTTGATATGACAGGTATTACAAAACCGGTACTTGTAAGCGGTACTGACGGTGTCGGTACAAAACTTAAAATTGCATTTTTAATGGACAAGCACGATACAGTCGGAATTGACTGCGTTGCTATGTGCGTAAATGATATCATTTGCTGCGGCGCAAAGCCGTTGTTCTTCCTTGACTATATTGCCTGCGGAAAGAACATTCCTGAAAAAATCGCAGATATCGTTAAAGGCGTTTGCGACGGTTGTGTTCAGTCGGGTGCAGCGCTTATAGGCGGCGAAACAGCAGAAATGCCGGGATTTTATCCCGTTGACGAATATGACCTTGCAGGCTATTGCACGGGCGTTGTTGACAAGTCAAAAATTATCGATAACAAAACAATGTGCGAAGGCGATGTTATTATCGCACTTGCATCAAGCGGTGTTCATTCAAACGGTTTCTCACTTGTAAGAAAAGTATTTGATGTTGAAAATGCCGATATTAAAGCACCCGTAGCAGAACTCGGCGGCAAGTCAATCGGCGAAACACTTTTAACTCCTACAAAGATTTATGTAAAACCCGTACTTGCTCTTCTTGAAGAGGTTAAGGTTAAGGGCATTTCACATATTACAGGCGGCGGCTTCTATGAGAATATTCCGAGAAGCATCCCTGACGGATACTGCGCAAAGATTAACCGTGCATCCGTTAAGGTATTGCCGATTTTTGAGCTTCTTGCAAAGACAGGTAATATTACTGAGAGAGATATGTTCAACACATTCAATATGGGTGTCGGTATGAGCATTGTAGTGGCTGAAAAGGATGCCGATAAAGCACTTGAAATTCTTAAGGCAAACGGAGAAGACGCTTACATAATAGGCGAAATTATTAAATCGGATAAGAAAATTGAGATATGCTGAAACAAATAATTAACGGTGTCTTTGCAGGTATTTTAATCTCTGTCGGCGGAGCAGTTTATCTCTCTTGCGAAAATAAATATGCAGGAGCTGTTCTTTTCGCAGTTGCACTTCTCTGTATTTGTTATCAGGGATATTCGCTTTATACAGGAAAGATTTGTTATATACCCGAGAAGCACACAAAAGATGAAATTTCGGTATTGCTGACAGGACTTTTAGGAAATGTTACAGCAACAACCGTTTGCGGATACGCGATAGCCTATGCAATTCCGAAGCTGAAAGAGGTTGCATTCAATTCCTGCACAATGAAGCTTGAACAGAACTTTTTGCAGACAGTAATCAGAGCAATATTTTGCGGAATACTCATTTATCTTGCGGTAGATATTTTTAAAAAGCATAAAACACCTTTGGGAATTATCTTTTGTATTCCGGTGTTCATTCTGTCAGGCTATGAACATTCTGTTGCGGATATGTTCTACTTTGCCGCATCGGGAATTGTATCTTTTAAAGCCTTTGTATTCATTTGGCTTGTAATTCTGGGCAATACAATAGGCGGAATGTTAATTCCGTCATTATCGCTGATAGGAGGCAAAAAAGATGCTTAAGGAAAAAGCAAAAATAGCCGTGCTCGTTTCGGGAGGCGGTACAAACCTGCAAGCATTGATTGACGCACAGAAACGCGGAATTATCAGCAGCGGTGAAATTGACCTTGTCATTTCAAATAAAGAGGGCGCTTACGCTCTTACAAGAGCCGAAAAGGCAAATATAAAAACATATACAGTTCTCAAAAAGGAGCTTGGCTCACAGGAAAGCTTTGAGAATGAAATAATCAGAATTCTCGATGAAAACGGAATTGACATTATTGTCCTTGCGGGATTCATGTCAATTCTCAGCGAGAAATTCACTTCTCATTATGAAAAGAGAATTCTCAATGTTCATCCGTCGCTTATCCCGTCGTTTTGCGGTGAGGGCTTTTACGGACTTCATGTTCACGAAGCCGCGCTCAAAAAGGGCGTTAAGGTGACGGGCGCAACAGTACATTTTGTAAATGAAATACCCGACGGCGGTGAAATCATTATGCAAAAAGCGGTTGAAGTTGAAGACGGCGACACTCCCGAAATTCTCCAAAAGAGAGTTATGGAAAGGGCTGAATGGATAATTCTTCCCGCATCAACTGAAAAAGTATGTAAAGAAATCATTTCAAAATAATTTATTTAGAAGGGAATACATTATGGAGATCAAATCAATTAAAGAAGAGCTTAATTCACTTGCATATCACGGCAGAGGAATTATGATAGGCAAAAGTGCTGACGGCAAAAAAGCAATTACTGCTTATTTTATTATGGGCAGAAGTGAAAACAGCAGAAACCGTATATTTGTTGAAGACGGCGAGGGTATTCGCACACAGGCTTTTGACGAATCAAAAATGGTTGACCCGCATCTTATAATCTACGCACCCGTTAGAGTGCTCGGCAACAAAACTATTGTTACAAACGGTGATCAGACAGATACAATTTATGATTTGATGGACAAGCAGATGACCTTTGAGCAGGCTCTTCGCACAAGAGAGTTTGAGGATGACGCTCCGAATTTTACTCCCAGAATTTCAGGAATTATTCACCTTGACAACGGAGAAATGAATTATGCTTTATCAATTCTTAAATCAGCAGACGGCGACGGCACTTCATGTCAGAGATATACTTTTGCATATTCAAATCCGCTGAACGGTAAAGCAAAGTTTATCCATACTTATAAATGTGACGGCAATCCGCTTCCGAGCTTTGAGGGCGAGCCAAAGACAGTTGAGCTTCCCGATATGAATATTGACGCACTTACAGATTTAATCTGGACAAATCTTAATGAAGACAACAAGGTTTCTTTGTTTGTAAGATACATTGACATTGAAACAGGCAAATATGACTCAAGAATCGTAAACAAGAATAAGTGAGGTAGAAAAAATGAAAGAATTCGAACTTAAATACGGTTGTAATCCAAACCAAAAACCGTCAAGAATTTATATGCACGACGGAAGCGACCTTCCCATTGAAATTCTTTGCGGCAGACCCGGTTATATTAACTTTCTTGACGCTTTCAATTCTTGGCAGCTTGTAAAGGAGCTTAAAGAAGCTCTCGGACTTCCTGCCGTAACTTCATTTAAGCATGTAAGCCCCACATCGGCAGCAGTAGGCATTCCGCTTTCCGATACGCTTAAAAAAGCATGCTTTGTTGACGATATCGAGGGACTTGACGATTCACCGCTTGCATGTGCTTATGCAAGAGCAAGAGGAACCGACAGAATGTGCTCATTCGGTGATTGGGTAGCTCTTTCCGATGTTTGCGATGTTACAACGGCGAAAATGATTAAGAGAGAGGTTTCGGACGGCATTATCGCTCCCGGATATGAACCCGAAGCACTTGAAATCCTTAAGCAGAAGAGAAAGGGCAATTATAATATTGTAAAAATTGACCCTGACTATGTTCCTGATGTGCAAGAGCATAAGCAGGTATTCGGCATTACATTTGAACAAGGCAGAAATAATTTTGAAATCAACAGGGAATTGCTTTCAAATGTCGTCACAGCAAATAAGAATATGCCGGAATCAGCAGTTCGTGATCTTATCGTAGCTTTAATTACTCTTAAATATACGCAGTCAAATTCAGTTTGCTATGCAGTTGACGGTCAGGCTATCGGTGTCGGTGCAGGTCAGCAGTCAAGAATTCACTGCACCCGCCTTGCAGGCACAAAGGCAGATACTTGGTTCTTGCGTCAGGCTGACAAGGTAATCAATCTTCCTTTCCGCGAGGATATCGGCAGACCCGACAGAGATAATGTAATCGACGGTTACATAAATCAGAATGAAGAAGATGTTTGCGCCGAAGGCATTTGGCAGAAATATTTCACAGAAAGACCCGAGCCGTTCACAAAGGAAGAACAGGCAGCTTACCTTGCAACAAATGATAATGTTGCTCTCGGTTCGGACGCATTCTTCCCGTTCTCGGACAACATTGAAAGAGCATACCGTTCAGGCGTTAAATATATCGCTGAACCGGGCGGCTCAATTCGTGACGACCTTGTTATTGAATGCTGTGACAAGTACAATATGGCAATGGCATTTACAGGTATGAGATTATTCCATCATTAAGAGGTATAAATAATGAAAGTAATGGTTGTCGGTGGTGGCGGCAGAGAACATGCTATCATCAAAAAGATTAAAGAGAATAAAGAGGTAAGCGAAATATTTGCTCTTCCCGGTAACGGAGGTATGGCAAAGGACGCTACACTTGTAAATATCGGTGCTACCGAAATTGAAAAGATAACTCAATTTGCAGTTGAAAACAAGATTGACTATGCGGTTGTAGCTCCCGATGACCCGCTCGTTTTAGGCTGTGTTGACGCGCTTGAGGAAAAGGGAATTGCTTGCTTCGGGCCGAGGAAAAATGCCGCTGTCATTGAGGGCAGTAAAGTTTTTTCAAAAGACCTTATGAAAAAGTACGGTATTCCTACCGCAAAGTATGAAGTATTTTCAGATGCTGACAAAGCGCTTCAATATGTTGAAACCTGTCCTATTCCGACAGTTGTTAAGGCGGACGGACTTGCACTCGGTAAGGGCGTTATTATTGCAATGACGAGAGAAGAAGCAAAAGATGCGGTTGTTTCAATTATGAAAGATAAGCAGTTCGGCAAGAGCGGTGACAATATTGTTATTGAAGAATTCTTAACAGGTCCCGAGGTATCGGTTTTGTCATTCACTGACGGCAATGTTGTTGTTCCGATGATTTCATCAATGGATCACAAGCGAGCAGGTGACAACGACACAGGACTTAATACAGGCGGAATGGGCACAGTTGCTCCGAATCCGTATTATACAAAAGAAATTGCAGACGAATGTATGGAAAAGATTTTCTTACCGACAATCCGTGCAATGAAGCAAGAGGGCAGAACTTTCAAAGGTTGTCTTTATTTCGGACTTATGATTACTCCGGACGGACCAAAGGTAATCGAATACAACTGCCGTTTCGGTGATCCTGAAACACAGGTTGTTCTTCCTTTGCTCGAAAGTGATTTGCTTACAGTAATGAAAGCTGTTACAAATGAAACTCTTGCAGATACTGAAGTAAAATTCGCTGACAAGAATGCTTGCTGTGTTATTATGGCGTCAGAAGGCTATCCCGTTAAATATGAAAAGGGATATGAAATCACCATTCCCGATGAGCTTCAAAACAATGTATTTGTTGCAGGAGCAAAGCTGGAAGACGGCAGACTCCTGACAAACGGAGGACGCGTTCTCGGCGTAACAACAGTAAAGGATACTCTTGCAGATGCGATTAAAGCGTCTTATGAAGCAGTAGAAAAGGTACATTTCGACAATGCTTATTTCCGTCACGATATCGGTCAGAAGGCATTGAATTGCAAGGAGGTATAAGCTCTTGGTTTACAGAATTTTCGTTGAAAAGAAAAAAGAACTCGCAAACGAGGCAAAGGCATTATTGAATGATGCAAAAAATCTTCTCGGCATTAAAAATATAACAGATGTAAGGGTAATTAACCGTTACGATGCTGAAAATATTACAGAAGAATTATTCC